>CAYYUT010000154.1:0-7749 GCA_964474935.1 uncultured Spirochaetales bacterium | reverse complement strand
TCGCCGTCGGCTACGTGAATCTCATCTCGGTGGCGTTCGACGACTTATAAATCGGACTCGGGGTCGACTTCGGGATCCACTTCGGCATGCGCTACGCCGAGGTGATGCGCAGCGGCACCAGCCGCGAAGAGGCGTTGCGCGAGACGGCCCACTCGATCGGCGGGAGCCTGGCGATCTGTGCCTGCACCACCGCCGTCGGCTTCTTCGTCTTCCTGCCCACCGATTTCCGCGCGGTGGCCGAGCTCGGCCTGATCAGCGGGACGGGCATGTTCATCAGCCTGTTCCTGAATCTCACGCTGCTTCCGGCCCTGCTCTCGCTGGGCAAGCCCGGGGTGGCTCCCGACCACCGCGCCTGGCTCGACCACGTGGACGCCGCGCTCTCGCATCTGCCGACGCGCCATCCTCGGGCGGTCGGCTTCTCGGCGGCTGCCATCGGACTCGGCGCCCTCCTGCTCCTCCCCGCCGCGAGCTTCGACCACGACGTGGTGCGCCTGCGCGACTCGGCCACCGAGTCGGTGATGACCTTCAACGATCTGCTCGCCGAACGGGAGACGTCTCCCTGGTACATCGATGTGATCGCGCCCGACCTCGAGAGCGCCCCGGCGATCGCCGCCCGGCTCGAGGCGCTCGACGTGGTGGACCGCGCGACCACCATCCTCGACTACATTCCCAAGGACCAGGCCGAGAAGCTCGCGATCCTCGAGGACGTGGCGCTCTTCCTCCCGCTCGACCCGAGCTTCGACCCGGCCTCGCCGCCCGCCGGCCGCTCCGACCAGCTCGCCGCCATCGAGCGCTTCCGCGACGTGCTGCGCGACTCCTTCGGCCAGGTCGACGACCCCGAGCTGCGAACGGCGGCCCTGCACCTGGCCGACACCCTCGACCGCTTCCTGGGGCAGACGGGCGAGGACGGTCAGGCCACGCGACTGCTCGCGCGACTCGAAGAAGAGCTGGTCGGCCGGCTCCCCGAGCAGCTGCGTCGCTTCTGGCTGGCCCTGGCACCGGATGCCGTCGGCCTCGCCGACATTCCGCCCGACCTCGCGGCACGCATGCTCAGCGACGACGGGCGCACCCGGATCCAGGTGCTCCCGAGCGAGGACCTGAAGGATCGCGTCGCCATGGACCGCTTCGTAGACGAAGTGCAGGCGGTGGTGCCCGATGCCACGGGGAGCGCCGTGAGCCTGCTCGAGACCGCCCGCGCCATCGTGCGCTCGCTGCAGCAGGCCCTGGTGGCGGCGGCGATCGTGGTGTCCCTGCTGCTCTGGGTGCTGTGGCGGAGGCTCTGGGACACCCTGCTCGTGATGGTGCCGTTGGCGCTCGCCGCGGCGCTCACGGGCGCGAGCTCGGTGCTGATGGCCCAGCCCTTCAACTTCGTCAACGTGGTCGTGCTGCCGCTGCTCCTCGGGATCGGCGGCGACAGCGGCATCCATCTGGTGCATCGGCATCGCATGAGTGCGCTCGGTGGCGAGGCGATCCTGCGTACGAGCACGGCGCGCGCCATCCTGTTCAGCGCGCTCACCACCGTCGGGAGCTTCGGCACCTTGACGTTCTCGTCGCACACCGGCATGTCGAGTCTCGGTCAGCTCCTGACCGTGGGGATCGTCTGTACCCTGGTCTGCAACCTGATCGTGCTGCCCGCCCTCCTGACGCTGCGTCACGGGTCGCCGCTCGCGCCGCGCGACACCGCCTGAGGCTCGGACGTCACGGGTCTGGGGCGGCGGAGCCTTCGCGGCGCGTGACCGGATCCGTCGCGGATTGTGGGTAGCCTCGGCATCATGGGTGCCCCGAACGAGCACGCTCGGCACGCATCCGGGCCGAGCCCGGAGGATGCGGTCGCCCGGGTCCGGATCCGAGATCGGTCCCCAGATCGGTCCCGCGATCGGTCCCCAGATCGGTCCCGGGATCGGTCCGGGGAGCGGACCGAGGGGCGGCCGGGGGCAGCGAGGGAGGGGGTCGCATCCGTGTCGTTCGAGGCTCCGAGGCGCGGCATCGAGCTCTTCCGCGGGATTCGCGCGGCCGAGCGCGCGCTGCTCGACCGCGTGGCGGCGTGGTGCGCCACCGTGCGGCGCGAGCCGGCGCGCCTCGCAGCGCCCTTCCGGGTGGTCGTCCCCTCCGCCAGTCTCCGCGCTCATCTGACCGATCGGATCACCACCGAGATCGGCAGCGTGGTGGGCCTCGAGATCGTGACGATGCAGGCGCTGGCGCGCGCCGTGGTGGACCGCGTGGCGGAGCCCCGTGGGTCGACTCCCCGGGTCGCCGACGAGCTGGTGCCGGTGGTGGTGCGCCAGCAGGCCGCCCGGATCGCCGCGCTCGCCGACGAGCTCGGCGCGCTCGACGACGGCTACGGGTGTCTGGTCGGAACCGTCTCGGATCTCCTCGACGCAGGCTTCGAGCCCGCGCTCCTCGAGCCCTGTCTCGAGAGTCTCGAGGCCCTGGCGCTTCCGGCTCGCTTGCGTCGCCGGGCCGGCGGCATTCTCGAGCTCGCCGCGCGGGTGGTGCAGGAGCTCGAGCGGCTCGGCCTCGCCCGGAGCGCGGCCCTCATGGTGCGCGCCACCGGCCTGGTGGAACGCGCTCCCGAATCGGCGCTGCCCTGCTCGGCCCTGATCGTGTACGGGATCGTCGATGCCACCGGGCTCGCGACCGACTGGCTCGCCGCCCTGGTGCGCCATCGCGACGCCTCGGTCTGGATCGAGCACCCCGCCGACCCTGCGGATCCGGGGCGGGAGGACTTCGGCAGCCGCTTCACCGAGCGGCTGCGCGAGCGCCTCGGGGGCATCGCTCCGATCGAGGTGGCAAGCGAGTCCGACGGAGCGGAGGCGCCCGGCGTGCTCGCGCTCTGCTCGGCCCCCGGGGTCCAGGCCGAGGTGCGGGGCGTGGCCGAACGGATCGCCGCGCTGGTGCGCGAAGGAGTCCGCCCCGAATCGATCGGCGTGGTCGTGCGCCCGGTCGAAGTGGCCCGGCCTGCCATCCGGACCCACTTCGAGCGTCTGGCGATCCCGTTCTCGGGGGTCGGACCGACCGGCCCGCGGGCCGCCGTGGCCCGCCGCTTCGATGCGCTCCTCGCCCTGCTCGCGCAGCGCGAACGGCTGCCGGCGGAACGCTTCCTCGACGTCGCCGAGATCGGAAGCCGCGCCGAGCGGGCCGATCTGCGGGTCGCCCTCCACGCGCAGGGTGTCGCGCGGATGGTCGATCTCGTGCGCGCCGAGGCCCCCCGCCAGCGGCTCCGCGCGGCAGCGCGCGAGATCCAGATGCACATGAATCCGCATCCCGCCGGCCAGATGGAGCTCAACGTGCCCGCCTGGCACGGACGCAGGCTGCCCGGCATGCAGCACAAGTACCGGGAGACGGTCCTGTTCTTCCCGAGTCAGGGCCAGACCTGCCACGCCTACTGTACCTACTGCTTCCGCTGGGCCCAGTTCGTCGGGATCGACGAGCTCAAGTTCGCCGACCACGAGGCGGAGGCGCTGCGGGGCTATCTCGGGGATCACCCGGAGGTGTCGAGCGTGCTCTTCACGGGCGGGGACCCGCTGGTGATGAAGACGGCGAACCTGCGTCGCTACATCGAGCCCCTCCTCGCGCCCGGTCTCGAGCATCTCACCAGCATCCGCATCGGCACCAAGGCGCCGGCCTACTGGCCCCATCGCTTCTTCGGTGATCCGGACGCGGACGACCTGCTGCAGCTCTTCGAAGACGTGCGCCGCTCCGGCCGGAACCTGGCGCTGATGGCGCACTACAGCCATCCGCGCGAGCTCGAGACCCCCGCGGCGCAGCTCGCCCTCCGGCGCATCGCGGACGCGGGCGCCGTCGTGCGCTGCCAGGCGCCGATGATCCGCCACGTGAACGACCACCCGGCGACCTGGGCGGAGCTCTGGCGCCTCCAGGTGCAGCTCGGCGCAGTGCCCTACTACCTCTTCGTCGAGCGCGACACGGGCCCCAAGCGCTACTTCGAAGTGTCGCTCGCGCGCGCCTGGGAAATCTACCGGGACGCCTACAAGCGCGTGTCGGGGCTCGCCCGCACGGTCCGCGGCCCCTCCATGAGCGCCACGCCGGGCAAGGTGGTCGTCGACGGCGTGACCGAGGTGGCCGGCGAACGGGTCTTCGTCCTGGAGTTCATCCAGGCCCGGGACCCGGACTGGGTGGGCCGGCCCTTCTTCGCCCGCTACGACCCCGAGGCCACCTGGCTCGACCAGCTCGAGCCCGCACTCGGAGCCGACGAGTTCTTCTTCGAGCCCGAGATGCGCGACCTCCGGGAGAAACGGCGGGCCCCGGCCTGGGGACGGCGCGCGACCCCGACGAGGCGTCCGATCGTCTTCGGGCGAGTGGAGTGGGAATGAAGCGTCCAGGTGGCAACGGTCCCGACGTCCACCTGAACCTTCGCGTCCGCGGGCTCCAGAACTCGCCCACGGTCGCGATCAACGAGCTCTCCGACGCGCTCCGTCGGCAGGGCCGCGAGATCTACAAGCTCGGTCTGGGCCAGTCCCCCTTCCCCGTTCCCGGCGTCGTGGTCGAGGCGCTGCGCGAGCACGCCGAGCGCAAGGAGTATCTGCCCGTGCGCGGCCTGCCCGCGCTGCGCGAGTCCGTGGCGGAGTATCACCGGCGCACCCACGGCACGCGCTGCCAGGCCGACGACGTCCTGATCGGACCGGGCTCCAAGGAGCTGATGTTCCTGCTCCAGATCGTGTACTACGGCGATCTCATCGTGCCGACACCGGCCTGGGTCTCCTACGCCCCCCAGGCCCGCATCGTGGGACGCGACGTGCGCTTCCTCTCCGCGCTCTCCGAGTGCGGCTGGCGGCTTCGTCCCGAGCAGCTCGAGACGCTGTGTCGCGAGGACCCCGGCCGCCCGCGCATCGTCGTCCTCACCTACCCCAGCAATCCGACGGGAGGCACCTACCCCGTCGACGAGCTCCGGGATATGGCCGAGGTCGCCGAGCGCTTCGGCGTTCTGGTGCTCTCCGACGAGATCTACGGCGAGCTGCACCACCGGGGCGAGCACATCTCGATCGAGCGCTTCTATCCCCACGGCACGATCGTGAGCAGCGGACTCTCGAAGTGGTGCGGGGCGGGCGGCTGGCGGCTCGGGACCTTCGCCTTCCCCGCCGCCCTGCGCTGGCTCCTCGACGCCATGGAGGCCGTCGCCAGCGAGACCTACACCTCGACGAGCGCGCCCATCCAGTACGCCGCGGTGCGCGCCTTCCAGGGCGGGCCCGAGATCGAGGGGTACCTGGGACGCGCCCGGGCCATCCTGGCCGCGCTCGGCCGCGAGGTGCGCGATCAGCTGATGGGCTGCGGCATCCGCGTCGAGCCCCCGGCCGGCGCCTTCTACCTCTTTCCGGACCTCTCTCCGCTGCGGGAGCGTCTGGCGCGGCGCGGGATCGCGACGAGCGAGGAGTTCTGCCGGCGGCTCCTCCACGAGGCCGGCGTGGCGATCCTGCCCGGCAGCGCCTTCGGCCGCCCGCCGGAGGCGCTCACCGTGCGGCTCGCCTACGTCGACTTCGACGGCGCGCGAGCGCGCGACGCCGCGGAGACGCTGCCCCCCGACCCTCCCCCCGACAAGGCCTTCCTCGAGCGGCACTGCGCGCGCACGCTTCGCGCCGCGGACCGACTCTGCGAGTGGCTCGGGTCCTAGGACGAGCCGAGGAGGCCGTGCCCGCTGCGATCCTGCTGTGCGGGGGTCGCTCGTCGCGCATGGGGCGGGCGAAGGCGTGGCTCCCGTGGCGCGGCCGGCCGATGGTCGCGCACCTCGTGGCCGTGCTGCGCGAGGTCGCCGACGAGGTCGTCGTCGTGACCTCCCGCGACCTGGAGCTGCCGCCGCTTCCCGCGCGCGTGGTCCGCGATCCCGATCCCGGACTGGGGCCGCTGGCCGGAATCGCCGAGGGGCTCGCGCACGTGGACGCGGATCTCGCCTACGCCTGCGGAACCGACACGCCCTTCCTCCGGCCCGAGTTCGTGCGCGCGGTGCTGTCGGCCGGGGGAGCCGCCGCCCCGGAGGTCGATGGCCACGTGCAGACGCTCGCGGCCGCCTACCCGCGCGCGGGACGTAGGGAGGCGCTCTCGCTCCTCGCCCGCGGCCGGCGCCGCGCGCTGGATCTGCTCGAGGCGCTCGGCTACCGGACGCTCCGCGAGGACGAGCTCCCGGATCTCGATTCGGTGCGGAGCCTCGACACGCCCGACGCGTACCTCGCCGCCGTCGCGGCGGACGGCCAGCCGGCCACCGCCGCCCTCGAGTTCGCGGGGCGGGCGCGGCGACTCGCCGGCTGCGCGCGGCTCGAGGTGCCGGTGGGGCGGCTCGCGCAGGTGCTCGGGCACGCCCCGGCGCGGCTCGCGCTGTGTCGAGGCGACCGCATCGCGCCGCCCTATGCCGTGTCGCTCGAGGGGCGCGTCCTCGTCCGCGACCCGCGCATTCCGATCGGCCCGGGCGAGCGGGTCATCGTGCACGACGCCTACGCCGGCTGAGCGCGCACGGCGAAATCCTCGCCGACCTCCCGCAGCTCCGGCGGTCGGGGATCGGACTCGATCCCGAGCGCCGCCAGCAGGCGCTCCTGGCACAGATTCGCCTCGAAGTAGGCGACGACGGACTGCCGGAGCTTCCGGATCGCGCTCGCATCGAGCGTCGAGATGCGGCGGAGGGCCGCGAGCAGGCCGGCGCGATCCTCGAAGGCGATGCAGTCCACTCCGTCGGTCAGCGCGGGACGGAAGCAGTCCGGATAGTTGGTGACGAGAATCGTGCCGACGCTCATGGCCTCGATGGCGTTGTGGCACAGCGGATCCTTTGCGCCCGGCACCGCCAGGAAGAAGTCCGCCTTCGCCAGGGTGGCGAGCCAGTCCGGGACGGGGATCCGGCCCGACGCGGTGTCGAGCACCAGAGCCGCGCTCCGCCGGGGCCCTTCGAGCCGGCGCCCGAGGTCCTCGGGGTCGCGCGCGAAGTGAACGGCGGGGTGGCCCTCGAGCGCTCCGATCACCGCCGACCGAGAGAGCTTCGCGGTCCGTTGGCGAGCCTGCGCGTAGCCCGACGCGTCGGCGTTTCCCGCGAAGAGGAGCCCGGCCCGCCTCGGATGCTTCCGCAGTGCGGCGGCGCGGCGGTGCAGTCCCTGCCGGTAGATGTCCGGGTGCATCGGGAAGGGCAAGGCGATGCTGCGTCCCTCGCGCTCGCAGCTCCAGGGCGAGCTGCGTAGATCGACCCGCACGCGCCGGCGAAAGCGCTTGAAGCGATCGGCGAGCCGCGGCTCGGCGAAGAGGTGGATGGCATGGCGCGTGCGGAGCGGCCGACAGGCGCAGAGGGAGACATGGGGGAGCGAGCCGATCTGACGCCCGTAGCGGGTCGCCACCAGCCGCCGCCTGGCGACGAAGTGTGCGCGGTGCCCTGCGGCGTCGAGCGCCTGGGCCAGGACGAGGGCGAAGCGGCCGCTCGCCTTGCGGCCGTGCGCGAGGTCGACGATCACGTCCGCCACCAGAGCCTCCGATCGACGTCCGAAGGCATAGCGCCGGGGCCGGTGGCGAGCGAGGGGGCGCTTCGGGCGGAGGCTCAGAGCCCCTGTCGCTCGAGCTGCTGCTTGTACTCGATGCTGTAGCGGGTCCAGGGGCGGGCGGTGAGGCGGGGGAATCCGATGGGCTCGCCGGTCCCCTCGCAGACGCCGTACTCGCCCTCGCGCATGCGCGCGAGGGCCTCCTCGATCTCGCGCAGGAGCTTGCGCTCCTTGTCGGCGAGGCGCAGGAGATAGGCCTGCGAGGAGTGGCGGACCGCGAGGGCCC
>CAYYUT010000153.1:0-7753 GCA_964474935.1 uncultured Spirochaetales bacterium | reverse complement strand
CGCGCGTCTGCTCCGGAATCGCGGAGCCGAGGCGCCCGGCCACTTCGAGGACGTCACGGTGGCGGCGGGCGTCGCGATGGACGGAATCCCGCTCCTCTTCGAGGTCGAGGGCGTCACGACCTTCGCCTCGAGCTTCACGGACCTCGACGGGGACGGCTGGCTCGATCTCGCGATCGCCGCCGACTTCGGCTCGAGCCGTCTCTTCTGGAACGAGGGCGACGGCACCTTCTCCGACGGCACGGTGGCCGCGGGGGTGGGAACCGACGAGAACGGCATGGGATCGGCGATCGGCGACTGGGACGGCGACGGTCTGCTCGACTGGTTCGTGACCTCGATCTACGACCCGGGCGACGTCTGCGGCTGCGACAACGGCCTCACGGGGAACCGGCTCTATCGCAACGAGGGGTCGCGCAGCTTCTCGGACCAGACCGACGCGGCCGGTGTGCGCGACGGGGGCTGGGGCTGGGGCGCGGCCTTCCTGGACTACGACAACGACGGCGATCTCGATCTCACCATGAACAACGGCCAGTACTGGCCGCCGCCGGCCGTTCCGGGGAGCGCGGCCTTCAACGGAGACCTCGTCCGCCTGTGGCGGAACGACGCGGGAACGACGACCGAGGTGGCGGCCGCCGAGGGGCTCGTGGCCGCGGGCTCGGGGAAGGGCGTGGTCGTGTTCGACTACGACCAGGACGGCGATCTCGATCTCTTCTTCACCACCAACTCGGGTCGGCCGCACCTCTTCCGCAACGACCACGGCAACGCGAACGACTGGCTGCGGGTGGTGGCCGACGAGCGCACCCACAATGCGTTCGGCGTGGGGGTCAAGGTCGAGGTCCAGGCCACCCCCGGCGGGCCGACCCAGATGCGCGAGATCCAGGCCGGCAACCACTTCCTCGGCCAGAGCGAGACGGTGGCCCACTTCGGGCTGGGCCCGGGCCCGGGCGGGCCGATCCACGAGGTGCGGGTCACCTGGGCGAAGAACGGGGCCACCCGGATCTTCCGCGATGTCGCCCGGAACAGCCTCCTCGTCGCCCTCAAGGGCTCGAGCTGCGGGCTCCTCGGGATCGAGCCGCTCCTGCTGCTCGGTCTCGGCGCGGTCCTCCGCCGCGCGCGCCGTCGCCGCTGACGCCGCACCCAGCTCCGCCCTCCGGTCCGGCGGACCATCTCCGCCGCAGGTGCCGCCGCGACGACGCTGCAGCCCGTCGTTCGTCCCGGTCGGGGCGTCCGCCGTCGCCCCTGGGGCCCGACCCCCGCCCGACCGCAACGGAAACCTGTTTCCATTGCGGTGGAAGGCCCGTTCCCCGGGCTCTCGAGGGCCGCTCGACCCTCGCGGCATGCCGAACCGTACACGTCGGGTTTCTTTCGCTTTTCGTCGATTTCGAGCACTCCCGGTCATTTGGCACCAGCCTTGCACACTCCTGAGGGCGGGAAGGGGATGTCCGAGGCGTACCGCGCCGCGGCCATCCTGTGGCAACGGTGTTTGTGCTGACCGGGCCCCCTGGTCGGCGTGGAGGTACGCATGGTTTCTCTCGCCCACGTGTGGCGATCGGGGTCGAACCCGGCCCCGGGTCTCTCGGGTCGGTTGGCTTCCGGGTTGCTCGGTTCGGCCATCTTGGCCCTGGCATTGGTCGTAGCGGCTCCCGCAGGAGCGGTCCCGATCACCCACACGATCGTCGGTTCGCTCTCCAACTTGTCGGCCAACGTGTCCGGCAATCTCGACATCTCGGTCAATACCAACCTCGGGACGGTCAACGGCACGGCGTCGGCCTCGGGGCCGCTCAGCTCGACTCCGAACGGCAGCATCGATCTGGACTGGGGTGCGCCTGTCTGGGACGACGCGTTCAACGTGGCCCCGGGTGGTGTGACCATCAACAACCCGAATCCTGGGGGAGCCAGCGGCAGCGCCACGCTCGATCTATTCGGGTTCATTCCGGTGAACTTCAGCCTGAACATCAACGTCGACAACATCGGGATCGGACTCGCGTCGAACTTCTCGTCGTCGCCGCTCGCTCCGAGCGAGGTGAACCCGGGCCCCGGTCCCTGGATCGGTGGGGACACGGTCGATCTGGCTCTCTCGGCCCAGCTCGACTTCGCGGCCAACGGCCCGTTCGGCATCTCGATCGCGTCGAACGACATCATGATCGGCCCCTCGACGGTTCCGGGCATTCCGCTGATCGCGACCCTCGATCGGCTGATCGGGGTTCCGCCTGGGAGCCGGGTCTCGCTCCCGCTCCCGGCCGGTCTCTCGCTCTCGCTCGGGCCGCAGGCCCCCACGACGTTCGGCTCACCGGGCTGCGAACAGACGGTGCCCCTGACGTCCACCTGCGCGATCGACGTGACCTCGGTCACGGTGACGCTCACGGACCTGACCTTGAGCGACATCAGCGGCCAGCTCGTCGCCGAGCAGTTCGGCGAGGCGATCCCCGAGCCCACCACGCTGGCCCTGCTGGCGACGGGCCTCGGTGGTCTGGCCCTGTTGGCCCGCCGCAACAAGCGCCGCTAGCTCGGTCCGCGCGGCGTACGCTTCGAGCGCCCATGGCTGTCAGGCCATGGGCGCTCTTGCGTTCGGGGCCCTTCACCGCGCGCCCATCCCTGGGACCAGGTCCGGGGCCGACTCCGGTAGCTTTCCGGACCAGGGCGGGGCAGCGCTCGGGTTGTGGTCCGAGCCGCCGCGTCGACCCAACCGACCCTGGGACCGGCAGGGCAGCCTGGACCGGCTCGGCACCCCGAACCGGCTGGGCACCCCCAGCCGGGCTCGGCATCCTGGACCGGGATCGGAGGCCCCTGGGGTCATGCGAGGAACGAACGGTTGAGCCAGGGGAGCCTCGGCGACCTGGCTCCGTGGCTGGGTGGGGCGTGGGTGCTGGCCGCCGGAGTGCTCGCGCCCGGCTGGTGTCTGGTCCGCGCGTTCGGGGTCGGGGGCGGCCTTCTCGAGCGGCTCGTGGTGGCATTCGCACTGGGCCGTGCGGCGCTGGCCCTGGCGGCGCTGCTCGCCGCATCGGGCGGCGTGTTGGCTGCGCTTCCGGTCGCCGCCGTCTTGCTCTTCCTGGTGGCCGGCTGGCTCGATCGCGGACGGATCGTCGCCCGGTGGGCCGACGCGTCCATCCGCGGGCCGGCGTTCCCCGACCGGGCGGACGTTGGTGCGGTGCTCGTCGTGCTCGCCGCGGCGGCCTGGCTGGTGGCCGGTGTCGTCGGGCGCTCGGGCCTGCCAGACTCGGAGGGGACCCTGCTCCTCCTGGGCCTCCACACCACCAACGATCCCCTCACCTACCTCGGGATCGCGCGGCGGGTGGCCGAGCTCGGCTGGCCCGTCGAAGTGCCCCTCGCGGCCGGTCTCCCGAATCTCGGCCACGCTCTCTGGTTCGGTGAGCTGGTCGGGTTCCGGGCGATCTCCGGCGCCTCCTGGCTCGACGTCGTACTCCGGATCCGACCCCATCTCGACGTGGCGAGCCTGGCGCTCACCTCGCTCGTTCTGGCGCGCGCCCTCGGCGCTGGGAGGATCGCGGGCCTCGCGGCCACCCTGTTGCTCCTGCTCGGGGGTGGGCTCTCGATGGTGCTCTTCTGGGGCCTCGGGCTGGCCGGCGTCTCGCTGAATCTGCTCGAGATCTGGCAGCTCCACACCGGCTTCCTGCTCCCCTTCAATCCGATCGCTCCGGCTCTCCAGACCGGCTTCGCGGCCCTGCTCGTTCTTGCCCGCGTCGGGGGGGCGCGGGCGCCGGCCTGGGCCGCCGGGCTGCTCCTGGCGGCGACCTTCGAGATCAAGCTCTTCCTGTGGCCAGCCCTGGTGGGGGCGCTCGCGATCGTGGCGTGCTGGCGACCGCCTGCCGGCTCGGGGCCGGCGCTCCGCCGAGCCCTCGGGGTCGCGCTCGCGGCCTCGGTGCCGCTCGTGGTCGCCAAGGCGCTCCTGGCCCTCGATGTCGCGGGCCGCGCCCGGTTCGGTCTCGAACTCTGCATCGGCTGCATGCCGCGCTTCGCGCTCGACTCGGCGACCGGCGATCCCTTCGTGATGCAGTCGACCTTCGAGTCGTTCGGCCTCGGCGATCTGCTCCGGCCCGGCTGGTGGCTCGGCACCATCGG
Source organism: uncultured Spirochaetales bacterium (assembly GCA_964474935.1). GTDB lineage: Bacteria > Myxococcota_A > UBA9160 > UBA9160 > JAFDDA01 > CAYYUT01. The sequence goes on along the minus strand of CAYYUT010000153.1, from coordinate 3,676 downwards.
GGCCACCGTGGCATGGATGGCCATCGGGCTCGGGGTGCGTGTCGCGGCGCTGCCCGATCTGGTGCGGGACAGCTTCGGACGGGCGCCGGTCGGCGGTCCGATCGCGAGCGTACCGGCCTCGGCCTCGGCCCTCGACCCGGCGACGGCCGCGGCGAGGCCCACGATCCTCCGGATCCTGGGCCTCGCCACCCTGCTCGGTTTCGGGGCCGCGGCCTCTCTCTCGCTTCCACCTCAATACGCCAACGTGGCCCAGTTCGCCTGGATCGGACTCTTCGGGCTCTGGCCCGTGCTGGCCGTCCGGATCGATGTCTGGCTCGCCGCCGGGCGTCGGGCCCGGGTCGCGCTGCTCTTCGTGTTGGCGCTTCCCACGGGACTCTTCTGGCCCCTGCACCAGGGCTGGAACGTGGCCCCCTTCCAATCCGTGACCCGGGAGGAGCAGGCCCTAATGGAGCGGCTCCGGACGGTCTCATCGCCCGAGGCGCTGATCGTGGAGCCGGCGGTGCTGATCGACACCGCCCGCATCAGCCCCGTCACCTGGCTCGCGGGGCGGCAGTCCTACATGGCCCGCGAGGGGCTGGCCGTGGGACTCGACCCGGCCGAGATCGTGCTCCGTCGCGAGCATCTGCTCGCCATCTTCGAGGGACGCGCGCGCGAGCCTGCGCTCGCGGCCCTTCGTGCGACCGGCGCGGGCTGGATCTACGCGCCCGCCGCGAAGCCCCTCCGCTTCGATCCGGGGCCGGCCCTGGCGCGCGAGTTCGGAAACCTGGCGGGTACGCTCTGGCGCGTGCTCCCATCCGAGGGGTCCGGCGATCAGTCGTCTCCCAGGGTGGGCTCACCGATCGGAGCGACCGGCCCGGGTGCGAGCTCCGCGCTCCGCCCGCGCGCGATCGCCGCCTCCTCGGGCCGGCCCGCGGCCATGAGCGCCGCGGCCAGGGCGCGCTCGATCTCGGGAGCGCCCGGCAGGACCCGTCGCGCCGATTCGAGGGCGTCGACCGCACCCGGGGCGTCGCCCGCCGCGAGCAGGGCGCGGCCGAGCTGGTAGCGTGCGCCCGCGGCGCCGGGGGCGCGCTCCAGGTAGGCGCGCCAGGCGGCGGCGGCCTCCGCGAAGCGTCCCTGCGCCTGCTCCACCTCGGCCAGCGAGACCCAGATCTGGAGCTGGTCGTCGAGTTCGTCGAGCGAGCGGCGGAGATCCTCGGCGGCGTCGGCGAGCGCGCCGGCGTCGCGCCGATCGAGGGCGCGTTGGTTGATTCGCTGGATGCGTTCCCAGTCGACCTGGGTGCCCTCGATCTCGGCGGCGTGCGGGCCGCGGCGGACGCTCGTCAGGGTCGCGAGCGGGAAGTCCTGGACGTGGGCGCGGAGCCATCCGAGGTTGCGGACGACCCGGGCGAGCCGTTCGGCGTTCTCGAGACCGTCGAGACCGATCTGCTGCCACACCGCGACCGGGTCGTACGCGACCACGGCGGGCCCGGCCCCGCCGAAGAAGAGATAGCTCCAGTCGTTGCGGCGATCGGAGAGCACCCGCCCCGTACCGACATCGCTCCGCAGCTCGCCGTCGGACCGTACGATGCGGGCGAGCAGGTCGAGGGCCGATCGCACGCCCACACCCTCGAGGTCGGACCGTACGGCCGGCGCAGCCCGCGCGAAGCGCTCCTCGACGATGCGCGGATCGAAGGCTGCCGGACTCCCCATCAGGATGAAGTCGTACTGGGCGCCGACGAAGAGCAGGGTGTGAGGGAAGACCTCGACGAACGAACGGATCGCCAGCTCCACCGCCTCGGGCGGCATCTGTCGGACGGTGAGCCACTGCGTCATGACGCCGGTCGGTGTCAGCTTGGACAGCACGTCCCCGTAGTACTCGACCGAGTAGAGCCGATAGATCCCCTCGTGGCGAGGGGGCGGAGGTTCGCTCGTCACCAGGTCGTAGCGCTCGGGGGTCACCTCGAGGAAGCGTCGTCCGTCGTCGTGGATCGCACGCAGTCGGGGATCGCGGTAGACGAGCCGGTTGGTGTGGGCGAAGGCCGGTGCGGTGCGGAGCACCTGATGGTCGAGGTCGACCACGTCGATGGCCTCGATCGAGTCGTGGCTCGCGATGGCCGAGGCCGTGTTCCCGACGCCGAAGCAGATCACCAGCGCGCGGGCGGGGGCGCGCTGCGCGAGGAGCGGAAAGTGCGCCATCAGTCGCATGTAGCGCTGCGCGCCGGGCGTCGTGGCCGACATCGAGAAGGCGTCGAAGTAGAGGTGCTTCACCGACCCGTCGTCGACGACGAAGGTGGTGGTCTCGCCGTCCGAGCGGAGCTCGCTCACCCGTCCGCGCACCGCCGGATCGTCGGGCGGGAAGTAGCTCGGATCGAACCCGCTCGGAATGGTGAATACCGCAGCCAGACACGCCACGGCGCCGACCAGCGACGGGCGTGCCCCGAAGACGAGCAACCAGACCGCCCCGATCGCGAAGAGCGCCAGGAAGAGCTTGGTCGAGTAGAAGATGTCGACGTGGGGAACGAGCCAGCCGAATGCGAGCGTGCCCGCACAGAAGGCCAGGGTGTTGATCCCGTAGACCCGGCCGAGATGCTCGCGGCGCTCGTGCAGGTGGTCGCATGCGAAGGGCAGGAGCCAGGAGAGCAGGAAGAAGGCGGGGACCACGGCGAGCGCGGTGAAGGCGACCGTCGGCGAGAGTCCCGAATAGCTCTGGTAGAGGGTCGCGAGCTGTTCCGGGAGGTCGCTCGACAGGCCCGCGACCGGTGCCCCGAAGCGCTCGATCGCCCAGCGCTCGAGCGGGACCCGGAGCCACCAGCCCGCCGCGTAGAGCCCCAGTGCCACGGGCACCGCGAGCCGGATGGCGCCGAGCGAGAGGCGCGGCAGCCAGCGGACCGTGGCGCTCCCGAGGAAGATCGCCACCACCGCCCAGAACGACACGAACGACATCGCGGCTTCCGAGCGGAAGCTCGTGAAGCGGATGCGGCGCACGAGGTCGGCCTCGAGTCCGCCGGTCAGGAAGCCGCCGACCGTCGCCAGGACCACCAGCGCGCCGAGGCCGAGCGGCGCGCCGGCGCCCCCGGCGCGGGCGAGCGCCCGCCGACCCACCGGCTCTCCGGGCGGGCTCGGGGCACCGGACGCGCGGAACACGCCGGACACGAAGAGGGCTCCGAGCCCGGCGTTGGCGACGACGAAGAGCGCGAAGGCCCGCTCGTGTCCGATGGTGGGGAAGAGCAGGAACTCGCAGGCGAGGATGCCGAGGCAGGCGCCGAAGGTGTTCCAGGCGTAGAGCGACGACGGGAAGCGGGCGGTCGCCCCGAACGCCTGACAGAGGAGCGGGAAGGTGGTGCCCATGGCGAAGCAGGGCACCGACACGAGGGTCATCACCACGATCAGCGTGCCCAGCCGGTGGCCGAGGGGCAGCCGGTAGAGACCCTCGTTGAGGACGTACGGGAAGACGCCCGGGGCGGTGGCCGGGAGCGTGAGCGATGCCAGTGTGGCGGCGGCGCTCGCCGCCACCCCGAGCTCGATCAGGCCGTAGAGGCGCAGGGAAGAGTGCAGACCGGTGCGGGCGGCCACGCCGGCCACGAATCGCCGGGACGCGAGGGCGCCGGCCCCGAGCCCCCCGATGAAGCAGGCCACCACGAGTGCGAAGGTGGCTCCGCTCGCTCCGAAGAAGTCCACGAAGATTCGGAACCAGCAG
>CAYYUT010000152.1:504-7765 GCA_964474935.1 uncultured Spirochaetales bacterium | reverse complement strand
GTTCCCCCCGCTCGCGACGTATTCGCAGGCATTGAGCGACTCCTCGAGGGTGATCCCCATGCCGCGTTTGAAGAGCACCGGATGCTCGGTCTGCTGGCCCACCGCCTTCAGGAGCTCGAAGTTCTGGGCGTTGCGGGTCCCGATCTGGAGCATCACCCCCGTGGCCCCGCCCGACTGCTCGAGCGCCGCGAGGATCTCGTCGACGTGGGCCTCCCGGGTGACCTCCATCGCCACCATCCGGATGCCGTGCTTGCCGGCCGCCTCGAACACCCAGGGGAGGCATTCGGCCCCCCATCCCTGGAAGTCGTAGGGACTCGTGCGGGGCTTGTAGGCGCCCGCGCGCGAGGTCTCGACCCCGTGGCGTTCGAGGGCGGCGAAGGTGGCCGTGACGTTCTCGACGGTGTCGGCCGCGCAGACTCCGGCCAGCACGTGAAAGCTCTCCTGCGAGATCTGGAGACCGTTGTACTCGAAGCCCACGGCTTCGAGCTCGCCGCCGTGGCGTCCGATCGAGCGGAATCGCTCGGTGACGCGCACCACGCGCTCGACGCAGGCGAACTCCTGGAACGGGTCGGTCGGGACGGCGTGGGTCTCGCCGATCAGGTAGATCTCGATGACGGATCGGGTGGCCCCTTCGATCCGGTGGATCTGGGTCTCGATGCCCGGGAAGCTCTCGGCCATGGCCACGAGACCGGCCACCTCGGGCGACGAGGACTCGACGTCGGCTTTGAGGACGATGATCATGGGCTGGCCTCCCGCGGGATCGCTCCGGCCGGGTCTCGACGAGAATAGGATGAACTGGGGGTGCTGGCGTGGATCGCGGGCCGAGCGTGGGCGTCGGCTGAGCCGGTGGCCCGTGGGGCCGCGGCGCAGGGACGCCCGGCAGCGGCCGAACCGGGCCGCCAGAGACCCGGCAGCCAGGCGGAGCCAGGGAGACCAGAGGAAGGGATGGGCGAGATGAGCAGGTCGGGGCCGAAGGGCTCGACGAGCGGTGCTCCGACGGCGCCGAGCGGCGCGCGCAAACTGTGGGGCGGGCGCTTCCAGGGCCATACCGACGCGGCGGTCGAGCGGTTCAGCGCCTCGGTCCACTTCGACGTGGCGCTCGCACGCTACGACCTGCGGGTATCGGCCGCCCACGTCCGGATGCTCGCCGACCAGGGCCTGATCGAGACGAGCGATCGCGACGCGCTCCTCGACGGCCTCGCCGCCGTGGGCCGCGAGATCGAGTCGGGCGAGCTGCCCCTCGACCCGGCGCTCGAGGACATCCACACCCACATCGAGAGCCGCCTGCGGGAGCGGATCGGTGCGGTCGCGGGCCGCCTCCACACGGGTCGGAGCCGCAACGACCTGGTGGCGACCGACCTGGCGCTCTTCCTGCGCGACACGTCGATCGCGGTCGAGCTCGGTCTGGCCGGGCTCCGGGCGGTGCTGGTCGAGCGCGCGCGTGAGCACCTCGACGTGGTGCTCCCCGGCTACACCCACTTGCAACGGGCCCAGCCCGTGCGTCTGGCCCATCACTGGCACGCCTATGTCGAGATGCTGGGACGCGACGGCGAACGCTTCGCGGGGGTGCGCGAACGGGTGCGCCGGGCGCCGCTCGGGGCCGGCGCGCTCGCCGGGAGCACCCTCCCGCTCGACCGGGAGGCGACCGCCGCCGCGCTCGGATTCGAGGGACCCGCCCGGAACAGCCTGGACGCGGTGGCCTCGCGCGACGGTGCGCTCGAGTTCCTCGCCGCCGCGGCGATCGCGATGGTGCATCTCTCCCGCCTGTCCGAAGAGCTGGTGCTCTGGTCGACGGCCGAGTTCGGCTTCGTGCAGCTCTCCGACGCCTACTCCACCGGCTCGAGCCTGATGCCCCAGAAGAAGAACCCCGACGTCCCCGAGCTGGTGCGGGGCAAGGCGGGGCGCACGATCGGCAACCTGATGACCCTGCTCTCGGTCGTGAAGAGCCTGCCCCTGGCCTACAACCGCGATCTCCAGGAGGACAAGGAGCCGCTGTTCGACTCGGCCGCCACCCTGCGGGACGCGCTCCAGGTGACCACCGGGGCGGTCGCCACCCTGCAGGTGGATGCGGGCCGGATGCGGAGCGCCGCCGAGGACCCGATGCTGCTCGCCACCGACCTCGCCGAGATCCTGGTCCAGCAGGGCGTGCCCTTCCGCGAGGCCCACGAGAGCGTCGGGCGGGTGGTCGTCCACTGCGTCGAGAAGGCGATCGACCTGCGTTCGCTCTCCCGGGACGAGCTGGCCGCGTTCCATCCGGCTTTCCCCGACGGGGCAGGGGCCCTGCTCGACCTCGAGGGCTCGCTCGAACGTCGCAGCCTCGCCGGGGGCACGGCGCGCTCGCGGGTCGAGGCCGAGATCGCGCGGGTCGAGAGCGAGATCGAGGCCGGGCGCACCCGGCTGGAGGCCCTCGCCGCGGCGGGCGACCCCGACGCGGGGGCGGCCCGGGCTCCGTCGGAGCCCTCCCGATGAGGCGTGGCGCGGGGGCGGGACGGCGTGTGGTCGTCCTCCGCCGAACCCCGAGCCAACGCGGGCGCCGCCTGCGGCTGGTGTCGGGCTGCGCCGTCGTGCTCCTCGCGGTGCTCGCAGCCTGTGGACGCTACGGTTCGGTGCAGCGCCTGCCCCGTGCGACCGCACCCGCCGCCACCGCGCCGGGCGAGGCGCCCGACGACGCCGCTGACGAAGAGGACGACGACCAGTGACTCCCGACGCCCGACCCGAGCAAGCGCCGCCCGATCGTGCCGATCGCGCGTCCGAGCGGCCGGAACCGTTCGCGCGACGGAAGGGCGAGCTGCATGCCGAGGGCGTCCCGCTCGCCGAGCTGGCCGAACGCCACGGAACCCCCCTCTTCGTCTACAGCGCCGGCGAGCTCGGCGGGCGTTATGACGCGCTCGACCAGGCCTTCCGCGGGGTCGTCCACACCATCTGCTACTCGGTCAAGGCCAATCCGAACCTGGCGGTGGTGGCCACCCTGGCGGCGCGCGGATCGGGCGCCGACGTCACGTCGGGCGGAGAGCTCTTCCGGGCCCAGCGGGCCGGCGTGCCGGCCGAGCGGATCGTCTATTCGGGGGTCGGCAAGACCGACGCCGAGATCGACGAGGCCCTCGCGGCCGGGATCAAGATGTTCAACGTCGAGTCGCAGGCCGAGCTGCGTCACATCGACGCACGGGCAGGCGCCGCCGGGGTGCGCGCCCCGATCGCCTTCCGGGTGAATCCCGACGTCGATCCGAAGACCCATCCCTACATCTCGACGGGGCTGCGTACCAGCAAGTTCGGGATCCCCATCACCGAGGCACCCTCCGCGTACGCCGAGGCCAAGGCGCTCGAGCACGTGGACGTCGTCGGGATCGACTGCCACATCGGCTCCCAGCTGCTCTCGACCGATCCTTTTGCCGACGCCCTGAACCGGGTGCGGCTGCTCCTGATCGAGCTGCGCGAGGCGGGCCACGAGATCCGCATCCTCGATGTCGGGGGCGGCCTCGGGGTGCGCTATCGCGACGAGGCGCCGCCGCCGGTGGAGACCTATGCGAACGTGATCGCCGAGTCGGTGGGCGGCCTCGACTGCGAGATCGTGCTCGAGCCGGGCCGCTGGATCGCCGCCGGGGCGGGCGTGCTCGTGACCCGCGTCCTCTACGAGAAGCGCAACGAGGACAAGACCTTCGTGATCGTCGACGCCGCCATGAACGACCTGATCCGGCCCGCCCTGTACGAGTCGTACCAGGCCATCGAGCCCGTGGGGCCGCCCCGGGGCGACGATCGCGTGGTGGACGTGGTGGGGCCCGTCTGCGAGAGCGGCGACTTCCTGGCGCGCGACCGCGTGCTACCGGCCACGCTCGAAGGCGACCTGCTCGCGGTGCACTCGGCGGGCGCCTACGGATTCGCCATGTCGTCGAACTACAACGCCCGCCGCCGCGCGGCCGAGGTGCTCGTCGCGGGTGACACGCACAGCCTGGTGCGCGAGCGCGAACGCTACGACGACCTGGTGCGGGGCGAGCGCCTCCCCGAAGGCGCGGCGCGATGAAGAGCCTCGAGTTCACCAAATTGCACGGCGCGGGCAACGATCTCATCGTGCTCGACGGGCTCTCGGGCGCGCTGCCCTCCTTCGAGTCCGAGATCGTCCACCTCTGCGACCGCCATTTCGGTGTGGGCGCCGACCAGCTGCTCGTGCTCCTGCCCTCGACCGTCGCCGACGTGCGCATGGACATCTACGACGCTGACGGATCGCGGGTCGAGATGTGCGGCAATGGGATCCGGGCCGTCGCCAAGTACCTGCGCGACCGCGGGCGCATGCGTTCGGACGAGATCTCGGTCGAGACGCTCGGGGGGATCGTGCGGCCCCGCTGGCTCGGTGACGACCGCGTGCGGGTGGACATGGGCCGACCCGTCCTGGCGCCCGCGAAGATCCCCACCCTGTTGGCAGACGGCGAGGGTCCGGTGATCGACCGGCCGCTCGAGGTCGACGGCGACTCGTACCGGGAGCCGTCGGTCACGATGGGCAACCCGCACGCCGTGATCTTCGTCGACGACGTGGACCGGGCTCCGGTCCGGACGCTGGGCCCCCGGATCGAGCACCACGCCGCCTTCCCGAACCGCGTCAACGTCGAGTTCGTCAAGGTGCTCGGCCGCGATCGGCTGCGTCAGAGAACCTGGGAGCGCGGCACGGGCGAGACCCTCGCGTGCGGCAGCGGCGCCTGCGCCGCCGGCGTCGCGGCCATGCTCCGGAACGAGGCCGATGCGCGCGTCACGATCGAGCTGCTCGGTGGCGAGCTCGAGATCGAGTGGCAGGGAGGCGATGCGCCGGTCTGGATGACCGGCCCGGCCGCCGAGGTGTTCCGCGGCCGCTTCCCGCTCCGCGGCGAGTAGGAGAGAATCGGGATGTTCGAGGGAGTCTTCACCGCGCTGGTGACCCCGTTCCGCGATGGGGGGGTGGACGAACGCGCCCTCCACGAGCTGGTGGAGGCCCAGATCGCGGCCGGCGTCGACGGCCTCGTCCCGGCCGGGACGACCGGCGAGGCCGCCACCCTGACCCACGCCGAGCATTCACGGGTGGTGCAGGTGGTGGGGGCCGCCGCGCGAGGGCGGGTGCTCGTGCTCGCCGGGACGGGCTCGAACTCGACCCGCGAGGCCATCGCGCTCACCCAGGAGGCCAAGCGCGCCGGAGCGGACGGGGCGCTCCTGATCTCGCCCTACTACAACCGGCCGACGCCTCAGGGCATCGTCGAGCACTTCGCCGCCGTGGCGCGCGAGGCCGCCTTTCCGCTGGTCGTCTACAACATCCCGGGTCGTACCGCCTCGAACATCCTCCCGGACACGCTGGCCCAGTTGGCCCAGATCGAGCAGGTGGTCGGGGTGAAGGAGGCGAGCGGCAGCCTGGCCCAGGTCTCCCACGCGATCGCCATGGCGCCCGACGACTTCGTGTTCCTGGCCGGCGACGACGTGCTGACGCTGCCCATGCTGGCCGTGGGCGGGCACGGCGTGATCTCGACCGTGGCGAATCTGGTGCCGGGGGACCTGGCCGACATGGCGCGGGCGTGCCGTGCGGGCGACCTCGAGCGGGCGCGCGATCTGCACTACCGCCTGCTGCCCCTGATCGACGTGCTCTTCTGCGAGACGAACCCGATCCCCGTGAAGTCGGCGCTCGCGATGCGCGGTGCCATCGGGGGCGAGATGCGTCTTCCCCTGGTCGCGATGTCGGAGCCGAACCGGGAGCGGCTGCGGGTGGCCCTCAAGGAATACGGCCTGGTCTGACCTTGGCAGCTCGAATCGCGGTAGCCGGCGCCTGCGGCAGGATGGGCGAACGGGTCCGGGCGGCCCTCGAGGCCGATCCGGACAGCGTTCTCGGTGGGGCCCTCGAGGCGACGGGACACCCCGAGCTCGGAAACGATCTCGGATCGGGCGTCCGGCTCGTGGACGAGCCGATCACGGCGCTACGCGGCTGCGACGCCCTGATCGACTTCTCGCTCCCGGCCGCGAGCCTGGCGACGGTGCGCACGGCCGCCGAGCTCGGCATCCCCTGCGCGATCGGAACCACGGGCTTCTCGCCGGCCGAGCGTACTGCGATCGAAGAGCTCGGAACGCGTGTCGCCATCGTCCTCGCCGCGAACTTCTCGGTGGCGGTGAACGTGCTCGGACACGTGGTGTCCGAGGCGACCCGGCTGCTCGGACCCGGCTACGACGCCGAGATCGTCGAGCTACACCATGCGGCGAAGCGCGATGCGCCGAGCGGCACGGCCCTCTGGCTCGGCGAGCTGGTGGCCGAGGCGCGGGGCTCCGATCTCGAGAAGGTGGCCGTTCGGGCGCGCGACGGCGAGACGGGCGAGCGCCCCAGCGACGCGATCGGGCTGCAGTCGCTGCGGGCGGGAGACGCGCCGGGTGAGCACACCGTGTTCCTGGTGGGCGCGGGGGAGCGTCTCGAGCTGACGCACCGGGCGTTCACGCGCGACCACTTCGCGCGGGGCGCGGTGCGCGCGGCCCGCTGGACGGTGGGGCGCACGGCCGGCCTCTACTCGATGCGCGACGTCCTCGGCCTCTGACCCCGGCCCTCTCTGCCCCCGCCTCCACCACCCGCGAGCGACCGGGCGTCGCGGCGCTCCCACGCGAGACGTCCGTCGGACCCTCCGGCGAGCCCCGACGATGTCGAGCGTGGCCTCAGGCTCTCCTCGCGCCGCGGGCTCGGCTCCGGCCTGCAGCCCTCGGAGACAGAGCTCCGGCGGCGCGCGGTGTCGCTCGATCGCTGAACTCGCTCGCCTCCGCGACAGTCTCCTCGGGCTCTGGCCGTCCCAGCCCCCGCCTGCCGCAAGACTGAAGCCGTTCCGGGAGGGCCTCCGGCAGGACCTTCGCGAACTGTCGCGGAGCCAGAGGTGCGGCCCGGGTCGGCACATCGAAGCGAGGCGGAGCCCGGTCCGCGAAGGTCCTGCCGCAGAGCCCGGCTGTCTGTTCGTCGGGGGACCAAACGGAAAAGGCGGTGCCGGCATGGCCGACACCGCCTCTCCGAAAGGCGCTCTGCGAACCCCTTTACAGTGCGGTCTCCCCGCGGTCGCCCGTGCGGATGCGCACCACCTCTTCCAGCGGCATCACGAAGATCTTCCCGTCACCGATCCGATCGGTGTGGGCCGCCTCGACGATCGCGTTGACCGTCTTCTCCACGGCGTCGTCCGTGATCGCCACCTCGAGCTTGATCTTGGGCAGGAAGTCGACCACGTACTCGGCGCCGCGGTAGAGCTCCGTGTGGCCCTTCTGGCGGCCGAAGCCGCGGGCCTCGGTG
>CAYYUT010000152.1:0-494 GCA_964474935.1 uncultured Spirochaetales bacterium | reverse complement strand
GCCGACCGAAGCCTCGCACCTCCGACACGGTCATTCCCGTCACTCCGATCCCGCTCAGCGCTTCCTTCACATCGTCCAGCTTGAAGGGCTTGATGATCGCTTCGACCTTCTTCATGGCTTCCTCCGCCTAGCTCTGCTCGCTGGCCAGCGACGTGGCAGCGAAGTTGCTCGCCTGGCCCGGGGCACCCGACGAATCGAACACACTGCCACCCGAGGGCGCGAAGTCGTAGGCGTGCATCCCGTGCTCGCCGAGATCGAGACCCTCGATCTCCTCTTCTTCGCTGACCCGCAGACCCATGGTGGCCTTGATCACGAAGAAGAGCGCGAACGCGCTGGCGAAGGTGAAGGCGCCGTAGACCATGACGCCGACGAACTGGTACCAGAGCTGCGTGACGCCAGCCATCTGGCCGAAGAGGCCGACCGCGAGCGTGCCCCAGATACCGCAGGTGAGGTGCACCGAGATGGCGCCCACCGGATCGTCGACCTTGATGCGG
>CAYYUT010000151.1:0-7793 GCA_964474935.1 uncultured Spirochaetales bacterium | reverse complement strand
CGGCGATCGGTCCCAACGTGGAGCTTCATCCCGAAGTGCCACTGGTTGCCCTTCTGCTTCCAAGCCACCCCGGCGAACGTCTGCTGCTTGCCCATTGGATCCCCCCGCCCCTCTATCTGCCAAGTTCGGGGCGGGTTCTGCAGACCTTCCCTATTATTCCGTCCCGGGAGTTCGGCGAATACCTGAAGAGCTGGATCGCCCGGCCCCGAGCGCACCGTGGACGTGACTGCGGCCCGCAGACGCGTCCGAATGCAGGCGAACTCCTGGGACGGGACACTAGCCGGGCACGCTCCCTCCCGGGTGGGCTAGCCCCTCGGAAGCAGCACGATGCGGCCCAAGGCCTTGCGCGCCTCGATGTAGCCATGGGCATCGGCCGCCTCGGCGAGCGGGAAGCGGCGGTCGATCACGATCTCGAGCTCGCCCTTCGCCACCGCGGCGATGTGGCGCGCCACCATCGGATGCACGCGCTCATGATGGAGCGCGAGCTCGGCGCCGAAGAAGACCCCGGTCAGGCTCTTGTTGCCGGGACGGAGCAGGCTCGCGTCGATGCGGTCGGGCTTGCGAGCGGTGGAGCCCACGCTGATGATGCGTCCACGATAGCCGGCGGCCTCGAGGCTCTCGCGCAGCACCCGGCCCCCGATCGAGTCGATCACCAGATCGACCCCGCGGCCTTCCGTCGCCGCGCGCACCGCATCCACGAAGCTCTCGCGGCTGTAGTCGATGCCGTGGTCGAGGCCGAGCTTGGCGAGCCGGGCGAGCTTCTCGGGGCTCGACGCGGTGGCGAACACGGTGGCGCCCGCCTGCTTGGCGAGCTGGATCGCGGCCATGCCGACGCCGCCCGCGCCCGCCTGGACCAGCACGCTCTCGCCCGCCTGGAGACGGCCGAACTCGAAGAGACAGTCGTCGGCCGTGCCCACGGCGATCGGCACGCAGGCCGCCTTCTCGAGATCCGCCCCGTCCGGGACGGGCCAGGTCTGGGCGGCGGCGACCGCCACCCGCTCGGCGTGCGAGCCGTGCATCATCACGGCCACCAGGCGATCGCCGACGGCGCGGTCGGCCACGTCGCGGCCCACCTCGACCACGGTGCCCGCGCACTGATAGCCGACGATATGGGGCCGGGCGGCCATCAGGCCGCGTGCACGATGGCCGAGATCGCCTCCCTCGACGCTGATGGCGTCGACCTCGATCACCACCCCGTCGGGGGCGCATTCGGGATCGGGAACCTCTTCGTAGCGGAAGACCTCGGGGCCTCCCGTCTCGTAGTAGACGGCCGCCTTCATGACCCGACGCTACCGCATCGCGGGCCGCGCGAGGGCCCGTGCCGGCGCGAGGCACTCGACGCCGTGCTGGGCCTCCCGGCGGCGCCTGGAGTAGGCTGCGGAGAGCGAGGAGATGTCATGAGCGAGAGCCAGACCGAGCCCGAGAGCCCCCCGACGTCCGAGCGCGCCATGCTCCCCGAGCAGGGCACCGACTGGACCACCCTGCAGGCGCGGCTCGCGGCGCTCGGCTCGAACGATGCCGACTGGCGTTCGGCCCGCACCGCCGTCTACGTCTTCAACGCCGGCGACGAGGTGCTGCGGGTCGCCAAGGAGGCCTACGCCCTCTACCAATCCGAGAACGCCCTCGGTCCGATGGCCTTCCCGAGCCTCAAGCGCATGGAAGAGGACGTCGTCGGGATGGGGCTGTCACTCCTCCACGCGCCGGCCGGGGCGCGCGGCAACATGACGTCGGGCGGCACCGAGAGCATCCTGCTCGCGGTGAAGACCTGCCGCGACGAGGCGCGCTCGCAGGGCGTCGACACGGCCGGCGCCGAGATCGTGGCGCCCCAGTCGGTGCACCCGGCCTTCGACAAGGCCGCGCACTTCCTGGGGCTCGCGGTGCGGCGGGTGCCGGTGGCCGCCGACTACCGCGCCGACGTCGAGGCCATGGCCGACGCCATCGGGCCCCGAACGCTCATGCTCGTCGGCTCGGCGCCGTGCTTCCCGTATGGACTGATCGATCCGATCGAGGCCCTCTCCGAGCTGGCCCTCGCGCGCGACGTCTGGCTCCACGTCGACGCCTGCGTCGGTGGCTACTTCGCGCCCTTCGCCCGCATGAACGGGGTGGACGTCCCGCCCTTCGACTTCGAGCTCCCGGGCGTGCGCAGCATGTCCGCCGATCTCCACAAGTACGGCTACGTCGCCAAGGGCGCCTCCACCGTCTTCCATCGGACCGAGGCACAGTGGCAGCACCAGCTCTTCGCCTTCGACGACTGGCCGGCTGGGGGCATGGTGACCCCCACCGTGGCGGGGACCCGGCCGGGCGGCGCGATCGCCTCGGCCTGGGCCGTGATGAACCATCTCGGGGTCGAGGGCTATCGCGAGAAGGCGCGCCTGGTGGTCGCCGCGCGCCAGAAGCTGATGGCCGGGATCGATGCGATCGAGGGGCTCCACAATGTCGGCGAGCCCCAGCTCGGGCTGATGCTCTATGGCTCCGACGTGCTCGATCCCTTCGCCGTGTGGGGACGCATGGCCAAGCGCGGCTGGTTCACCGGGCTCTGCACCGATCCGCGCGCCGTCCATCTGATGCTCTCGCCCGCCCACCACGAGGTGGCCGATCAGTATCTCGCGGACCTGCGCGAGAGCGTCGCCGAGGTGGCGGCCCGCGGCGAGCAGGCCGCGGAGACACGCGCGCGCTACGCCTGACGGGCGCCGCCGGGGACCGGGCGGCCTGGGGCCGATCGGACCGCTCGCGAGGACCCGACGGCCGGGTGGTCCGCCTGGCTCAGTCGCGCGCCTGGTGACGGAAGAGACTCCGGATCTCGCCCACCGCGTCCTCGAGCTCGGGCCGGAAGCGCGGATCGGCGATGGCGACGAGCTTCCGCACCCGCTCGCGGATGCTCGCCCCGAAGATCTCGGCCACGCCGTGCTCGGTCACCACCGTGTGGACGTCGGCGCGCGAGGTCACCACGCCCGCGCCCTCGGCCAGGCGCGGCACGATGCGCGAGATCTTCCCGTCCTGCGCGGTGGAGGGGAGCGCGATGATCGGCCGGCCGTCGCGCGACATCGAGGCAGCGCGGATGAAGTCGAGCTGGCCGCCGACCCCCGAGTAGATCCGGTAGCCGATCGAGTCTGAGTTCACCTGGCCCGTGACGTCCACCGAGATCGCCGAGTTGATCGCCACGAGACGGTCGTTCTGCGACGCACGGATGGGATCGTTGGTGTGGTCGCAGGGGTGCGCCTCGACGGCCGGGTTCTCGTGCAGCCAGTCGTAGAACTCGCGCGAGCCGAGAGCGAAGGTGGTCACGATCTCGCCGCGGTGCTTGGTCTTGAAGCGGCCCGAGATCACCCCCGCCTCGAAGGCCTGCATCACCCCATCCGAGATCATCTCGGAGTGGATGCCGAGATCGTCGCGGTCGGTCAGCAGCCCCGAGACTGCGTGCGGAATCCCGCCGATTCCGAGCTGGAGCGTCGCGCCGTGGGGAATCATCTCGACGATGTGCTCGGCGATCTGGCGGTCGACCTCGCTGGGGGCGGCCACGGGAAGCTCGGGGAGCTCCTCGTCGTGCTCGACGATCGCGTCGACCTCGTCGACGTGGAGGAAGGCATTGCCGAAGACGCGCGGCATGCGCGTGTTCACCTGCACCACGACCCGACGCGCGGTCTGGGCAGCGGCGAGCGAGGCGAGCACCTCGACCCCGAGCGACATCAGGCCGTGTCGGTCGGGCGGCGTCGTCATGAGGAGCGCGGTGTCGATCTGGGGTCGACCCTCGCGCATGAGACGCGGGATCTGCGAGAGGTGGCAGGGGACGTAGCTCGCCTGGCCTTCGAGGATGGCGCGCCGATCGCCGGGCCCCACGAAGAAGGAGAGATGCCGGACGTGGCCCTCGGCCGCCGCCTTGGCAAAGGGGTCGGAGCCAAGGAGCAGGACGTGCGCCACCTGCAGGCCGGGCGCGTCGGGGGCGTGCTCGGCGAGCGCATCGGCCAGCGCCCGCGGCGTGGCCGCGTTGCCACCCAGGTAGACCACCTCGCCGGACTTCACGGCCTCGACGGCCCGCTTCGCGCTGGTGAGCTTGCTCCGGTACTGATCCTGCCAGGACAGATGCTGCGACATCGGGGCTCCTCGGGGCTTCAGGGGCGCGCGGGACGACGACGTCCGGAGTGATGCGAGCGGGCCGACGCGCGGCCCTTCCGGGCGCGACGGCCGGCGACGACGCCCTCCGCGGCCAGAACGTTCCGCACTCGACGCTCGGGCCGTCCGGCCCGCCGGGCTCGAACGCGCAAGAGCCTAACCGCCACGCGGCATCCGGGCACCCTCCTCCGAGCACCCCCCGCGTGTCGTCGCGCTCGTCTACGTTGTGCGTGCGAACGCGTCGCGAAACCAGGCAGACGTCGCGACGCCACCGCGCCCGCGGAGCGCGCGACGAGACCACCAGGACGCCGAGGATGGACGAGGACCGACGAGGGCCGACGAGGATCGAGTGTGTGGACGGGAGACAACGTGCAAGCCTCCGAGGCGTCGCCAGCGCGGGCCGCGCCATGATCGGCATCCTCGCGGCGACGATCGCATGCGTGCTCGGCGTGTTGCTCTTCGCACGCTGGGCGCTGCACGCCGGGCCCGAGGTGGCCGACCATTGCGCCGAGGCGCGCGCACCGTTGGCGCTGCCTCGTCTCCCGGACGACGTTGCGCGCCTGATCGAACGCCACCGCGACCCGGCCGAGCCCTTCGACCCGCGTGATCTTCGCGGTGCGTTCGTGAGCACGCCGGGCGGCGCGACCGATCTCTACGCGTCGGCCGCCGCCGTCCATCTGCTCTGGATCACCGACGCACTCGATGCGCACACGACCACCGAGGGACGCCGCGCCTGGGTGGCACGGCTCCAAGGCTTCCAGGATCCCGCGACAGGCCGCTTCGACCGCGGCGACCTCCTCGGCCACCACCCCTTCCACGCGACCGGCTTCGCCGTCGCGGCCCTCCGCCTGCTCGGCGCGGCCCCGGCGCACCCGCTCCGGTTCGTGGAAGCGGTGCTCGGCTCGCCGGCGGCGATCGAGCGCTGGCTCGATGGGCTCGGCTGGAGCCAGGTCTGGACGGGCTCGCACGAGCTGGGCGCGGCCGCGGCCGCGCTCGACTGGCCAGACGGCACAGCGCTTCCCATGGGCTGGCGTGACTGGCTGCTCGCCGCCCTCGACCGCCGGCTCGATCCGCGCACCGGCTTCTGGAAGCAGGCCTGGCACGACCGGATCGTCCGGCGCCCGACCACGATCGACCTGGGCGGCGCCGCCCACTTCTGGTGGATCTATCAGCATTCGGGCCGGCCGATCCCCGAGCCTCGGAAGGTCATCGACGGGATCCTCGGGCTCCAGCGAGCGAGCGGCCTCTGGGGAGCGCGCATCTTCAACGGCGCCTACCCACAGGGAATCGACTTCGACGCACTGAACGGGCTCCGACTGGCCTGGGCGGCGGCTTCACCCGAGCTCCGCCGCGCACGCCAGAGCCCGATGGTGCAGGCGCTGGAACGCTATGCCTGCGCCGCCACCGATCATCTCGGGCCGGAAGGCGCCGTGCTCGAACGGTATGCGACGCTCCACAAGTTCGTCGGCACCGCCAATGCCCTCGCCGAGCTGAACCTGCTGCACGAGGAGCTCACCGGCCGCCCCGCCATCGCGACGCCGGTCTCGCTTCGCTCGGTTCTCGACATCGTCGCGTGGCAATGACCGCGGTTCCCGGGCGCCCCAAGCGGCCTCGACCTCGAACGCTGGAAGGGTTCCCGAGCGATCCGGCCGCCCGGTGTTCCTCGCGCCGTTCCGGGTCGCCCCGCAGCATCCGAGCGTCTCGCTTCGGGCGCTCGTCTCGCTACCCCGTGGCACGGGTGCACCGAGGCTGGCGGAGCGAGTGCCATCGTGGTGGGTATTCGTCGATCCGCCTACGCTCGCGCCATGGGTGCCCGAATCCCGCTCCGAGCGGCCGTCGTCCAGGCCGCGCCGCGCTGCTTCGACGCGGCCGCGAGCATCGACGTGCTGGCGCGCTTCGTCGCGGAGGCGGCGCGCGGTGGCAGCCAGCTCGTCGCGTTCCCGGAGGCCTTCGTCGGGGGCTATCCGAAGGGGCTCGACTTCGGGGCACGCGTCGGGATGCGGAGCGAGGCCGGGCGCGACGACTTCCGGCGCTACCACGAAGCGGCCATCGGGATCCCGGGCCCCGAGATCGCGCGCCTCGGCGAGCTGGCCGCCGACCACCGCGTCCACCTCGTGGGCGGGGTGATCGAGCGCGATGCAGGAACCCTCTACTGCACGATGGTCTTCCTCGCTCCGGACGGCCGCCTGCTCGGCAAGCATCGCAAGCTCGTCCCGACCGCGATGGAGCGTCTCGTCTGGGGTCAGGGCGACGGCTCCACGCTGCCCGTCTTCCCGACCCCGATCGGACGGCTCGGGGGAGTCATCTGCTGGGAGAACTACATGCCCCTGCTGCGGACGGCGATGTACGCGCAGGGAGTCGAGCTCTACTGCGTGTCGACGGTCGACGACCGCGAGGTCTGGCAGCACAGCATGCGCCACATCGCGATCGAGGGGCGGTGTTTCGTACTCTCGGCCTGCCCGGCGGCCCGGCGATGCGACTTCCCGGACGACTACGACTGCGTACAGGGCGACGACCCGGAGGCCTGGATCATCCGGGGTGGGAGCGTGATCGTCTCGCCCTTCGGCGAACCACTGGCCGGCCCCGTGTTCGAGCAGGAATGCCTGCTCTCGGCCGAGATCGATCTCGGAGAGGTGGCGCGGGGCAAGTACGACCTGGACGTGGTGGGCCACTATGCGCGCCCGGACGTCTTCGAGCTCCGCGTCGACACCCGGCCCCACGAGGCCGTCGTGGCCACCCCTCGCGGTCCGGAGGGCGCCGGCGACGCCGACTAGGCTCGGCCCGTCGGGCCCGGCGCGTCGGCCGAATCGAGGGGATAGCCGTATCGCCCGAGCGGTAGGGCATGCGCGTCGGCGAGACGACGGTTCGACCCCGCGAACAGGGCGCCGAGCCGGGCACGCAGCGGCGGCGTCATCTCGACCGGCTCGCGACTGCGGCGCTTCAGGGCATGGCCGAAACGCTTGGCGCCGAGCCCCGCCGTGACCCGGCCCGCCCGGTGCCAGAGCGAGTGGCGCTGCTCGACCAGGTAGCGTGCGCCCCGCCGCGGCTTGGCCCGCTCGTGGCCCCCCGCCAGCAGGCGACGGCCGGTCTCGGCGTCGATCCCGAAACGCTCGCAGAGCGACGCCCCGAAGGCGCCGGGGTCGGCGCGCAACGCTTCGAAGAGCTCGACGGTCACCCGGCCCGGCCCGAACGCCTTCTCGTACCGCTCGACCACCTCGTCGAAGAAGAGCGCCCCGGTGATGCCCTCGCGCGGCCGGGCCACGGCAGTCTCGACGCGACGCGCGAGGGCCCGCTGCGAGGCACCCTCGAACTGAACGAAGTGAGACAAGAAGAGATCGGCCTGGTTCCGGATGCAGACGAGGACGCGCAGGTCGGCCTCGTCGAGGCCTGCGGCGGACACTACCCGGGCGAGGCGGCCGGCCGTGCGCCGCACGTCATGGCCCCCGTGTCGAGTCGCGCGCAGGAAGCCTTCGTGAGAGAACACCAACGGAACGCCCTCCGGAGCCGCGGCAGCGACCGCTCCAAGGCGCCCGCGCAACGCCTCCGCGAGGCGCGCCACCTCGCCTTCGAAGGCGACGTCGGCAGCCGCGACCACCTGCGCCTCCCAGTCGAGCATCTCCGCATCGAAGCACTTCCCGAGATAGGCGAACAACGGGTGACGCGAGAAGAGGAGGCGCTGCAGG
>CAYYUT010000150.1:0-7798 GCA_964474935.1 uncultured Spirochaetales bacterium | reverse complement strand
CGTCACCGCACCCGGTGTGAGCACCGAGGTAGTGATCACCAACGGGCTCGCCGAGTCGATCAATCTGCACTTCAACGTCCTGAACGGGGACAAGGAAGAGGGCTGGGAGTCGGCGTCGTTCGATTGCAACGTCACTGCGCGCGAGACCACCCACATCGTCATCACCTACGACGGTCCGATCAACCGCCCGCCGAAGACGGGTGGCGCCGATCTCGACTTCGAGTGCAGCTCGACGGGCGCCGATTCGAACAGCCCGGCCGCGGATCTGAACGTGCTGCGGCACGAGGACGTCGACGGGGCCAACGGGGTGGTGTTCGTCGCGGTGGAGCAGGGCGGCCTGACGGTGTCGAAGAACGCCATCTTCGGCGATGCCACCGTGATCGACACGGCGGCAGGCCAGGCCTACTCGATCCCGGCGATCGCGTTCCAGGGTCTCGACCCGCTCAACCAGGACGGCGACACCCA
Source organism: uncultured Spirochaetales bacterium (assembly GCA_964474935.1). Classification (GTDB taxonomy): domain Bacteria; phylum Myxococcota_A; class UBA9160; order UBA9160; family JAFDDA01; genus CAYYUT01. Next base: position 7,333 of record CAYYUT010000150.1, on the reverse strand, counting down.
GTACGAGTTCGACGGTCTCGAATACGCCCAGTTCCCGTCGGCCCTCGCGACGAACTTCCTGGCACCGAACGAGACCCGCACCGCCGAGCTCCTGATGCTGACGCTCGACGGCACGGCCGACGTCTCACCGGTGCCGGTCTCGCTCCGGATCTTCTTCTACAACGACGACGAGCTCGAGCGCGACACCAAGAGCGACTTCGACTGCTTCGAGCTGATCGCCCTCGAGGACATCGACAGCCGCTTCGTCCAGGGCTCTCTCGGCTCCGCGGCCGGGCACATGTCGATCGAGTTCCAGCCGGTGATCGTGGGCACCACCCACGAGCTGTCGGGGACGGGGGTCGACGGATTCCGCAACTCGCCCGCCCACGGCTACATCATCCAGTCGGACGAGGGTGCGGCGTGGGCCCGGATCCTGGCCCAGAGCATCAACGCGCACGTGCCGCTCGTGGGCGACATCGTCAACTTCGACGCGCGCTAGGCGCAGCCGAGACGCAATCACGAGGCGACGAGGGCGGGGCTTCCCCGCCCTCGTCTGCGTTCGGGGACCGTCTCGTCACCGAACCCGCCCGCCGCGTGGGCGCTGCAGCGACCTAGCGGAGACCGCGGGCCCCTCACAGACCCGCAAGCGCTGGACGCACGTCTGCGTCCCGCGCGGCTCCCTGCGCATCCCGCGCCGGTTCCGGGCGCGCTTTCGCTGCGCCTGCGTACATCACCTCCACCCCCCGAACGGGCACGAACCAGGCAGCCGGTCCCTTCGAGGGGCTGCGGGAAGGAGATTCGCATGTCGGGTCGAGTCCTCGATCGAGATCACCGGGCTCCCTGGGCGGGAGTGGCCCGTGGCTGCGCGATGCTGATCGCCTGCCTGGCGGTGGCGGGTGGAGCGCACGCGAGCGGCTCGCTCGGCGAGATCGTGGCCGTCGGTACGGACGGCGAGCACCGGGGCGCCGATGGGCGCTCGAGTGCCATCGAGTGCCGCGCATCGGTGGAGGTGGACGAACGGATCGTCACGCGCGACGAGGCCGTCTCGGTGGCGCTGGGCCGATTGCATCTGCGGGTGGCACCCCGGAGCGACATCCGTTTCTGGGGTCGCTCGGCGGACGGCGCGCTCGAGATCGAGTTGGTGCAGGGCGGCCTCCGGGTGCTCGATGCGACGCGGGAGCCGCAGCGCCTTCGGATCCACACCCCGAGCGGTCTGCTCCGGGCGCAGGGTCGCGACATCGAGGCCCTCGCCGGGGAAGGCCGGTCCTCGCTCTGCGAGTGGCAGCCCGAGGACGGTCCGGTCGGGCTCTGTACCGTGCTCGAGCAGACCCGACGCGTCTACCAGCGCGTCGCCGAGGCTCCGCGGGTGGGCCTCGACGCCGAGAGCGAATGCGGGTCGGGGTTCGAGGCGGCGGCACTCGTCAGCCTCGAAGAGCTCGTCATCGAGCCGCTCGCCGTGTCGGCCCTCGGCGAGCCCGATCTGGTCGAGGGCTACGAGGGCCTGCCCGGGCTCGAGGGCGGCGCCTGCGAGGATGCCGGCGCCGCGTGTGCCCAGCTTCCCGACCCGGAGATCGCCGTCCCGGCGTCGATCGAGCTGGCGCCTCCGGCGCCCGTGTGTCCGCCGGGTGCCTGCTAGCGGGGTGCTCCGATCCTCGCCCGGCGTTCCCCCGCACCCTGCCCGGAAGACGGCCAGGCGATTGCGCGGATCCGGTCGTGGCGCCTACCTTTCCGGCGAGGGAGAGCGGAGCCGTCGGACGGCGGATCCGCGGCGGTCGGTGTGATCGAGGGACATCTTCACCCTGATTTCTGGTCGGTGGCTCGGGTGTTCGAGTCACAGCTCCGTCGCTCGGGCGGTGGGGGCGCGGTCTGTGTGTTCCACCGGGGCCGTCCGGTGGTCGACATCTGGGGTGGGGTTCGCGACGCGCGCGGTCGACCCTGGGAGTCCGACACACTCTGCCTCTCCTTCTCGACCACGAAGGGCGTCACCGCCACGGCGCTCCATCTGCTCGCCGATCGGGGCGAGCTCGACTACGACAAGCCCGTCGCGAGCTACTGGCCCGAGTTCGCCCACGGCGGCAAGGCGGACATCACCGTCCGCCAGCTCCTGTGTCACGAGGCCGGTCTCTATCGGATCCGCGGGCAGGTCGACCATGCGCGCGAGATGCTCGACTGGGAGGCGATGTGCGAGCGTCTGGCCGGGAGCCCCCCCGCGCATCGCCCGGGCGCCTACTCGGCCTACCACGGCCTCACCTTCGGCTGGCTCGTGGGCGAGATCGTGCAGCGGGTCTCGGGGCGCTCGTTCCAGGACTTCGTGCGCGACGAGCTGGCGGGGCCCCTGGGGCTCGACGGGCTCTTCGTCGGCGTGCCGGCCACCGAGACGGGCCGGGTGGCCGACCTGCTCGGCAATCGGCCCCGCACGGCGCCCACCCGGTCCGAGCGTCGCGTGGTCGGTTGGATCGCGCGCGGAAGCGCCCTGCTCGGTCTGCCACTGAATCCCGAGGTGGCGATGGATGCGTTGATGCCGGCTGGCGCGCTCGAGTTCTTCTATTCGCGCGAGGCCACGATGGGCTGCATCCCGTCGGCCAACGGCACCTTCACGGCGCGGTCGCTGGCCCGCATGTACGCGATGCTGGCGGCCGACGGCGAGATCGAGGGCGAGCGCGTGCTCTCCACCGCCACCGTGATGCGCGCGAGCGAGGTCCAGAATCGGGGCATCGATCGGGTGGTTCCGTTTCCGATGCGCTGGCGACTCGGCTACCACATGGTGCCCACACTACGCGGGATCCTTCGCAACGGATTCGGTCACTTCGGATACGGTGGCTCGGGCGCATTCGCCGATCCGGATCGCGACCTGTCGGTGGCGATGGTCGTGAACGCGGTGGCGGGCACTCCGTTCGGGGACGCCCGCATGCTCCGGGTGGGGGCGACCGCGGTGCGCTGCGCCGAGGCTCGATAGGGTGCTCCGCGTCGTCCTGGGCATCCTCGCCACCACCTTCCTGGCGGGCTGCACCCAGACCCGGACGGCGATCTACGAACTCGGCCACTGCCGCGTCCCCGAGGTCATCGAGGCGCGCACCGTGTGGAGCGACTCCGAGCGCGTGCTGATCGAATGGCGAGCGCGCTGCGGTCGCACGCACGAGCCGGCGGTCGTGGCGCAGGCGCGCGGGCAGATGCTCGCCGTCCTCGGGCCCCTCGGTTGCCGCGAGGTCGAGGCCTTCGCCGCGACGCCCGACGGCGTCGGCTGGCAGCCGCTCTTCGACGACCACTTCACGCCGGTCGGCCCGGAAGGGACACCCCCCGACGTGCTCGCCGATGTCTGTGGCGTGCAGCTCGTGCGTGGGCCGGAAGACCTCTCGGCCCATGCGGGTCCGGTGCCGCTGGCCCGTGTGGCGGTCGACACCACGCCGAAGCGCCGCGAGTGGCTGCGGCTCTGGTCGGCGATTCCGTTCGATCTGGTGACGCTCCCCTACGCGATCTTCGAGCTCATCCTCGATCCACGACGGATTCCCGAGGTCCTTCGCCAGCCTCCGGTCTGAGCCGCCCGTCCGACGGTGTCACGAGCCGAGTCGGGCCCGCTCGTCGGGGCCATCACCGAGCTCGGTCAGGATCTCGTCGTTGTGGGCGCCGAGGGCCGGCGCGGCGCTGCGGACGCGGGTAGGAGTGCGGGAGAGCTTCGCGACCGGACCGGTGATCGGGTGTGGATCGCTTCCGCCGTGCGCCACGGGTTGGAGCATCTCGCGCTCCCGAACGCCCGGATCGGCGGCCGCGTCGGCGTAGCGGCGATCCGTAGAGGCCGGCAGACCCGCGGTCCGAAAGCGGGCCAGGACCTCCGCGACCGGACGGTGCGCGATCCAGGCGGCCAGCCAACCGTCGACCTCCTCGCGGCGAGCGAGGCGGGCGGCCGTGGTCGCATAGGCGGCGGCCTCGGCCAGCTCGGGTCGGCCGATCGCCCGGCAGAGCGTCTGCCAGTGCCGGTCGAGGAGGACACCGGCCATCACCGAGCCGTCCTGCGCGCGATATACGCGAGCGGGCGCCGCGATCCGGAACTCGTTGCCGAGCCGCGGGAGCTCGACCCCGAGCGCGCCGAGGGTGAGATAGCCGTTCGACTGGAAGAGCAGCGCGTCGAGGAGCGCCACGTCCACGTGCTGGCCCTCGCCGGTCGCACTCCGGTGATGGAGCGCCGCGAGCGCCGCCAGCGCCCCATGTAGACCACCCAGATCGTCGGCGAGGAAGGTCGGGGCCTTCACGGGCGAGCCGCCGGGCTCCCCGTCCAGGGACAGGAAGCCACTCTCGGCCTGGGCGAGGGGGTCGTAGGCCACCCGATCCCGATCGGGACCGAACTGCCCGTAGCCACTGATCGATACGTAGACCACGTCGGGGCGCAGCGCGCGGATCTGGGAATAGCCGAGGCCCCATCGCTCGAGGGTTCCGGGCCGAAAGTTCTCGACGAATACGTCGCTGCGAGCGGCCAGTCTCCGGACGACTTCCTGCGCATCCGAACGGTGCAGGTCGAGCGCCAGACTCCGCTTGTTCCGGTTGACCGTCGCATGCATGAACGAGACGGGCGGATCGCTTCCGGGAAGCATCGGCGGCGCCCGCCGCGCCATCTCTCCCGAGGGGTGCTCCACCTTGACCACGTCGGCCCCGAAATCCGCGAGCAGCGCCCCACAGCGCGGGCCCGCCCCGGTGGTCGTCACCTCCACGCCCCCCCCGCCCCGGAGCGGACCGAGGCGGTCGCCCGTCGCGTCGGCGTAGAACTGGTCCCGGGTGGTCATCGTCTGGTCGGGGCCTCCCGTCCCCCGCCGATCGGCTGAGGCCTGGGAGGAGCCGACGGACCTGGAAAGTTTTTCCGTTGTAGGGAAAGAACTTCGCCAGGTGCGGGCGCGCGGATCGGCAAGTTCTGCGCCAAGTCTCCGAATCGAGGAGATTCGAGGTGATTGGAGTTTTCGGCATGGGCCTTGCTACACACACGGGCGGGAAGGGGACTCCATTCGTGGGGTCCGGCTGGCGTGGTGTGCGCCGGCACGGCTCCGAAAGCGGCCTCGATCGCCTCCCTGTGCTCCCGCAGGGCCCGGCGGGCGGGCGGCAGAGAGAGCTGACACGTGCTGTTGCAGAACTTCCCGACCTTCCCGAAGTCGTTCCGGGTCTCGTTCGTCGCCGCGCTCGTCCTGGTGTGGACGGGCACGGCCCAGGCGACGCCCATGACCATCGTCTCGTCGCCCCAGAACACGGTGCAGCCCTTCGCGCACAACGTGTTCCACAACGCCGGCAGCAACGGCGGGCAGGGCGGCAACATCCGCGCCTGGTTCGACCTCGACGCGAGCCTGGGTGCGGCCAACTTCTACGACCCGACGACGGGCGCGCTCGAAGCGGGCTTCCTGCTCTTCGAGGACGCGGCCTTCACCAACCAGATCGGCACCGTCTCGGCGATCGGGACCGGCCTGCTGGGTACGACCCTGGGCGACGGGGTCGAGAACGACGTAGTCGTCGGCACCGTCGACTTCACCATCACGTTGACCTCGGCGGACGGCGGATTCCTCGCCTATCTCGAGAATCGCTTCGGGCCCTCGCCGACCGACACCTTCACGATCACGATGAGCTTCTCCGACGTGCTGTACGTGACGTCCGCCGATGGGCGGACGCCGAACAGCTTCGATGGCACCGATCTGAGCCTCTGGGGCTCGGACGGCACCTACATCGGCTCGAGCCTGCTCGGTGGGGATGGCGGTCGCGGCGGCTTCGGCGATACCGCCGACCTCGGAGTCGACTTCGTGGTGACGGTGCCCACACCGGGGATCGCGCTGTTGCTGCTCCCCGGCCTGCTCGCCGGATTCGCGGCGGGGCGGCGGGCCGCCCGCGACTGATCCCGCGGTGGCGCCATCCGCGGGGCGGTGCGGCCGCTCTGCGCCGGGTGGTGTTCGCGCGCGGCCGGGTACGGCACTCCGCGGTTTGGGGGCGTCCGGGGTTCCGGCTCAGACCGGGATCAGGGCGCCCCGCACGGCGTGGCCGGCCGGCGAGGCCAGCCAGCGCACCACGTCCGCGATGGCGTCGGGCTGGGTCCACCGGCTGCGATCGGCATCGGGCATGGCCTCGCGGTTGGCCGGGGTGTCGATCGTGGTGGGCAGGAGCGCATTCACGCGTACGCCGCGGTCGGCGAGCTCGGCCTGGAGGGCCTGGGTCAACACGGCCACGCCGGCCTTGGACGCGACGTAGGCGGCGAGGCCGGCAGGCGGCGCGTCAATCGCACTGGCCGAGACGTTCACCACCAGTCCCCGTCCCTCGGCCTGCATCGCCGGCACCACGGCGCGCGCGAGGGCCACGGCCGTGCGCAGATTGGTGCGGTAGAGCCGGTCCCAGGTGGCGAGGTCGGTGGCGGCCACGGGATCGCCCCCAGCGAAGCCGCCTGCCGCGTTCACGAGCACATGGGGCGTGCCCGCGCTCGCGGCGACCCGCGCCGCGCCGTCCTCGCCGGCCACGTCGGCCTCTGTGAGGACCAGCTGGCCGTCGTCGACCGCCCGGGTCTGCTCGTCGGCCAGACGCGTCCGTTGCCGCTCGAAGATCCAGGGCACGACGACCCGGTGGCCATCGGTCAGCGCCGCGCGCACGATCGCGCTCCCGAGGGCGCCGACTCCTCCACTCACGATCCAGGTCTCTCTCACGACTCGTCTCCCGATGGGCTGGGGACGGGCGGCGCTCCCGCCGCGACCCGACCCTGCCGGTTCGCCAGGGCCCGGCTCGCGAGCGTTCGACCCACCGATTCGGGCTCGCTCGCCGCGGCCTCCGCGAGGCGACCGTCGACCTCCTCGTCCCCGGCCTCGAAGCCTGCGAGCGCCACCAGGGCGGCGTGGCGGACGCTCGCGTCGCGGTCGCGGCTCGCCGCCACCACGGCTCCGGCGCTGCGCGGATCGTCGGGGGCGAGCTCGCGCAGGCAGAAGACCGCCATCCGGCGGGAGGAGGCGGCGTCGCCTGCCCGGGCCAGCCCGATTAGGATGGGCAACACGTCAGCGTGTAGCCGGCCCGTGTCGACGAGCAGTCGGGCTGCGCGCCAGGCGACGCCCGGAACCGTACTGGCGAGCGCGTCGATCAGCGCCGGAATCAGACGGGGCGTGGGTGGCGCGAGCGCGGCGGCGACCTGTGCGGCATGGAAACGCCGCTCGCGTTCGCAGGAACGCAGCGACGCGCGCACGATCTCGTCGACCTCGCGATGACGTTCGCCGAGCTCGACCAGGGCCGCCGTCGCCGCTTCGCGCACGGCCGCCGCCGGATCGCCGAGTCGCTCGCCGAGCGCCTCGATCCAGATCACGGCGGACGGGTCGCGGGCGATGGCGCGGCAGGCCTCCGCGCGCCGTCGGGG
>CAYYUT010000149.1:0-7807 GCA_964474935.1 uncultured Spirochaetales bacterium | reverse complement strand
TCTCCTGCGCGCCGACCCCGAGGTGGAGCGCAACCCCGAGCGGTTCTTCGACGAGATCGTCGAGGTCGACCTCTCGACGCTCGAGCCCCACATCGTGGGTCCGCACACCCCGGACCTCGCGCGGCCCGTCTCGAAGATGGCCGAGGCGGTTCGCGAGGAGGGCTATCCGGACGAGATCTCGTCGTTCCTGATCGGGAGCTGCACGAACTCGAGCTACGAGGACCTCTCGCGGGCCGCGGACGTCGCGCGTCAGGGCTCCGCCAACGGCGCCCGCGCGACCCGCAAGCTCTGGGTCACCCCCGGGAGCGAGCAGATCCATCGGACGATCGCGCGAGACGGCCAGCTGGCCGCACTCGAGGCCATCGGCGGGACGGTGCTCGCCAACGCCTGCGGCCCCTGCATCGGACAGTGGAAGCGCGACGACGTCGCCAAGGGCGACCGCAACGTCATCCTCAATTCGTTCAACCGGAACTTCCCGCGCCGGAACGACGGAAATCCGGAGACCCTCTCCTTCATCGGAAGCCCCGAGATCGTCACCGCCTACGCGCTCGCGGGAAGACTCTCGTTCGATCCCCTGAACGACGAGGTCGAGACTCCGGATGGGAAACGGTTCCGGCTCGCGCCCCCGGCGCCGGCCCCCGAGATTCCCGAGCTCGGCTTCGTCGCGAGCCGCGAGGGCTACCAGGATCCGCCGCCCACCGCCGAACGCGGGTCGGTCGCCGTCGAGATCGACCCGGCCAGCGAGCGGCTGGCCTTCCTCGAGCCGTTCCCAGCGTGGGACGGAGCGGACTTCGAAGCCCTGCCCCTGCTCCTCAAGGCCCAGGGGAAGTGCACCACCGACCACATCTCGCCCGCGGGACCGTGGCTGCGCTTCCGCGGTCACCTCGATCGGATCAGCGACAACATGTTCTCGGGCGCCGTGAACGCGTTCAGCGGCAAAGCGGGCGAGGGTCTCGATCCGCTGTCCGGAGAGCGCGGCAAGACCTTCTCGGACATCGCCCGACACCTGAAGCAGGAGGGCCTGCGCTGGGTGGTGGTGGGCGACGAGAACTACGGCGAGGGATCGAGTCGAGCGCACGCGGCCATGGAGCCCCGGCACCTCGGTGCCGCCGCCGTGCTCGTCCGGAGCTTCGCGCGCATCCACGAGACGAACCTGAAGAAGCAGGGCGTGCTGCCGCTCGTCTTCGCCGACCCCGCCGATTACGACAAGGTTCGCGAGACCGACCGGGTCAGCGTCCGGAGGCTCGGCCGTCTGGCGCCGGGCAGCGAGCTCGAGGTGGAGCTGCACCACGAGGACGGATCCAGCGACCGCTTCATCGCCACACATAGCCTGAACGACGACCAGATCGGCTGGTTCCGGGCAGGCTCCGCGCTGAATGCCCTCCCCGCCTGATCGAGTCGGGTAGCGACGATCGCCGCCGGCGTCGGACCGCCCGGGGCGCGGGCGCGGCGTACGCAAACGCGGGCACCGCTCGGGGAGGCGGTCAGCGCTCCGAGCCACCGCGGCGACCCGCGTCGGGTCTCTCTAGCGCTTCGGGATTCTTGGCTCGGAGTGGTCGAGCTCGGTCAGGATCGCGAACCGGGCCATGGCCGCGTCGCCAGTCCGCGCCGTGCCCTCCTGGATCTTCAGGTCCGAAGGCGCCTCGGCGAGCACGGCGTCGAGGGCCCGGCCGAGCGCTCCCGCGTGGGGCAGTCCGAGCATGTCCTGGCCGGCCGGGTTCACGTCGATCACCACGCCCCGGCTGTCGGCCAGCACGACCCCGAGCGGCAGATGCTCGATCAGGTTGCGCTGGGCGATCGGCAGGGCATCCAGCAGGCGACCCGGAACCAGCGCGCGCCGAAGGATCAGCAGGGTCACCCCGATCAGGATCGGAGTCGGATCGCCCGACGAGTCGAAGTCGGAGACGACCCACAGGACGTTGCCGACCAACGGCACGAGACTCCCCAGGCCGAGCAGCAGACGTTCGCTCCGGAGCCTCTGGTCGGCTTGGACAGCGCTCCAGCCGAGGACGGCCGACCCGAGCAGCACCAGGGTGTAGGCGTAGCCGAGAAGCACCCAGTAGAGGGGACCCGCTTCGATCGGGCCGGGCCCGGCCGGGACCTTCACGAAGAGCATCTCGCCCCAGGTCCCCAGGTACAGGAACGGGTAGAACACGAGCGCGGGCAGCGTGACCAGATAGGGAAGCCACCGGAGCTTGCGACCGATGGCGAGGTTCGCCGCCTCCACCGAAAGACTGAGCCAGAGTCCGGGCACCAGGAGCGCGCCGAGCACGGCGATCCGGGTGGCCATCTGGCTGTCGACCGCCCCGCGCCCCAGCAGGATGAGTCCGGCGCACCAGAGCGCCACCGCGAGAGCGAGCGCGCTGAAGCGGCCCCGGGCCCGCGCCCGTGGCCCGCGCTGCCAGGCCCCGATCGCGAGCCAGATGGCCAGGATCAGGGTCAGCTCGGCGGCGAGCAGCAGGGGCGTCATCGGGCGGTACCTCCGGCGCGGACGGGTGGCCCTCTGATCGACCTGCGAGGGCCGGCCTTGATGTCGTGGGTCGAGTTGCCCCGCGGGGCAGAGATCTCGCAGGTTCGACCAGGCTGAGTGGCCCTGGACGAGGAGCGAGCCCCTGACGTAAGATTGGTCCGACCTCTGACCACGGACCCCGGACCTCACATCAGGAGGCAGACATCGTGGAGACCCGCCCGACGCCGGCGCTCACCCGCCTCGACCCCGCGAGCCGGAGCGATGGCGTGTTCGAGCAGCTTCGCGGCCAGATCCTGATGGGGGCCTTCCCCGAAGGCAGCCGCCTCCCGACCGAGCGCGAGCTCGCCACGACCTTCGGGGTCAACCGCGCCTCGGTGCGCGAGGCGCTCCGGCGGCTCGAGGCGCTCGAGCTGGTGAGCGTGCGTCACGGGCAGGGCATCTTCGTCGGATCGGCCTCCACCTCGTCGGCCCTCCAGGTGGTGGAGGCGCTGCTCCGCGACCCACGCACCGTCACGAGCGACCTGCTGCGCCAGATCCTGGTGTTCCGGCGCGACGTGTCGATCCGGGTGGTCGAGCTCGCTGCGGTGGCGCGCACATCCGAGCACGTCGAGCGCGGCCGCGCCCTGCTGGCAGCCGAGGAGCGCACCGGAAGCGACCCGGAACGGGCACTCGACCTCGACGTGCAGATGAACGCACTGGTCGGCGAGGCGTCGGGCAACCCGCTCTACCCGGTGGTCACGAACCTCTTCACGAAGCTCGGCCGACGCCTCGGCCCCCTCTACTACAACGAGCGGCGCGCCAGCGAGCGCTCGCTCGCGACTCATCGGGCGCTGCTCGCCGCGATCGAGGCGCGCGACGCCCGAGAGGCCCGACGCATCGTCGAGCTGATGCTCGACTACAGCGAGCAGGCGATCCTGGCAACCGCCGCCCGGCTCGAGGCGGACGGCGTGATCGGCCCGGACGCGCGCGGAGGCGGCGCGTGACGCGCGTCGGGGCCGATTCGTGAGCCGGCGGGCCTGGACGCTCGACGACCGGCGCGAGGCGCTGGCGCGCGCCGAGCGCGACGGCGTCGATCTCCTCGTGGTGGGAGGCGGCATCACGGGCGCCGGGGTCCTGCGCGACGCCGCCTCGCGAGGGCTCCGCACACTCCTCGTCGAGCGCGACGACTTCGCCTCGGGCACCTCGGGCCGCTCGTCGAAGCTCGTCCACGGCGGGCTGCGCTACATCGCCGAGGGCCAGCTCGGCGTGACGAGAGAGGCGTGCCGAGAACGCGATCTCCTCGTGCGCATGAATCCCCACCTCGTCGAGACGCTGCCCTTCCTGATCACCTCGTACGCCGACGGTCGCATCAAGCCCTGGCAGCTACGCGCCGCGATGTGGGCCTACACGGCGCTCGCGAGCTTCCGGCGGACGGCGCGCCACCGGATGCTCTCGCACGACGAGCTGCTGGCGTTCGCTCCCGAGATCCGCCGCGAGGGACTGCTCGGCGGCGCGCTCTACTGGGACGCCCAGGTCGACGACGCGCGCCTCGTGATCGAGACCCTCAAGCACGCCCGCAGCCTCGGGGCCGAAGCGGTCCATCGCGCCGAGGTGGTCGACCTGTGGAAGCAGCCGGGCGGTCGCATCGCCGGCGCGCATGTCCGCGACACCTGGAACGGTCGCCTGATCCGGGTCCCGGCGCGGTGCGTGGTGAACGCGACGGGTGCGGGAATCGACCGCATGCGCCGGCTCGATCATCACCTGGCGGGTCCGGGACTCCGACCCGCCAAGGGGGTCCACGTGGCGATCCCGCGCGACCGCATCCGGACGGGCGGCGCCGTCACCTTCGAGGCCCGGGACGGTCGCCATCTCTTCCTCGTCCCGTGGGACAGCGTCACCATCATCGGGACCACCGACACCTACTGCGACGAGATCGACGAGCCGACGGTCGAGATCGGCGAGGTGCACTACCTGCTGGCCGCGGCGAACGACGCCTTCCCGCAGGCCGCGCTCACGACCAATGACATCTGCAGCGTCTACGCCGGGGTCCGGCCGCTCGTCGCCGAGGATGGCGACGAGACTCCGTCGCGCTCGCTGTCTCGCGAGCATCACGTCTACACCGACGCCTCGGGTCTGGTCTCGGCGGCCGGCGGCAAGCTCACGACCTATCGCGCGATGGCCGAGGCGATCGTCGACCGGGCGATCGCGGGCTTTCCGGCCGAGGCCCGCGCCGCGCTCTCGCGCTCGCGCACGGCCGAGCTTCCGCTGCGCGACGACACCTTCGAGGCCGACGAGCTCCGCACCGCCATCGCCCGGCGGTGGTCGCTCCCCGACGCGGCGGCCGCCTCGCTGGTGCGCCACTGGGGCGCCGATGTCGAGGCGTGGCTCTCGTCCGTGCCTGCCGAGTGGCGGGAGCCCATCGGCAGCTCGCACTTCGTCTACGCCGAGATCGCCTGGTCGATGCAGACCGAGTGCCCCGCGAGCCTCTGCGACCTGCTCGAGCGACGCCTGCGGCTCGCCGTCTATGCGGTCGGGCAGGGACTCCCCGAGATCCGGCGCATCGCCGAGGTGGCCTCCGAGGTCCGAGGCTGGGACGCGGAGCGCACGCGCGACGAGATCGCGCGCTACGGCGAGGCCGTACAACGGCACTACCAGATCGTCGCGCCCGGAGGATCGGCTGCGCGCACGGCCGCCTGACCGGCTCGGACGCTTCCACTACCATCGGGCCGATGCCGTCCGGCACGCTCGTCGTCGTCAACCCCAGGAGCCGGAACGGCGCCACCGGGCGCCGCTGGACGACGGTCGAGGCGCGCCTGCGCGGACGCTTCCCCGATCTCGAGACCGAGCACACCCGCGCACCCCGCGATGCCGAACGCATCGCGCGCGAGGCGGTGCGCGCCGGCATCGCGCGGATCCTCGTCGCCGGTGGCGACGGCACCACGAGCGAGGTGGTGAGCGGAATCCTCGGCGCAGGCCTGGGAGGCGAGGTCGAGATCGGGCTGCTGCCGCTCGGAACGGGAGGCGATCTCACGCGCGCGCTCGGGATCCCATCGGATCTCGATCAGGCGATCGAGCGACTCGCCGGGGGCAACGCGCGGCGGGTGGATGCCGGACGCATCGACTATCGACGCCCGGGCGGTGAGCCGGCCACGAGCTGGTTCCTGAACGTCGCGAGCCTCGGGATCAGCGGGGTCGTCGATCGCTTGGTCACCCAGGCGCCGAAGGCCGTCGGGGGCGCGGCCTCCTTCCTGATCGGAACGCTCCGCGCACTCGCGCGCTACCGCAACACGCGCGTCGCGGTCCGGGTCGACGGAGAGCTCGTGTGGGACGGCCCCACCGTGCTGGCGGCGGCCGCCAACGGATCCTGCTTCGGCGGCGGGATGCAGATCGCGCCCGACGCCCGGATCGACGACGGGCTGCTCGATATGGTGCTCATCACCGATCTCTCGAAGCCGAGGCTGCTCGCGAACCTCCCCTCGCTCTACCGGGGAACGCACCTGTCCCATCCCTTCACGATCCACCGCCGGGGCAAACGACTGGATGCGGAGGCATTGGGCGACCCGGTCTGGCTCGACGTGGACGGCGAGCCGCTCGGGACACTCCCGGCGAGCATCGAGGTGGTCCCCGAGTCGGTCACGCTGCTCGGCCTCGGGGTCTAGTGTCCCTGCTCGAAGAGATCCGGCGGGCGTCGGCCGAGGTCGCTCAGCGCGCGCGCTCGGTCCGGATCGTTCCCGAACGCCTGGCCGAGCTCGCCGACCGCTTCGGCGACGCAGCCCCGCCGGCACCGAGCCTCGATCCGGCGCACCACCACCTCGACACGCCGGCGGGGAGCGTCGCCTTCGTGATGACGCTCGACGCCGTCAACTTCGGATCGGGCTGGTTCCCGATCTTCCGCAAGCGACCCGGCCTCTCCGGCTACTTCACCATCGCCAGCTCGATCAAAGACCGTTTCGATCGGCAGGGTCCCTGGCGCGCCGAGCGCCTGGCGGTCATGACGGCGGAGGACTGCGCCGGAATCTTCGGACAGGACCTAGCCGTGCCCGCGGTGGCGGAGTTGATGGAGCACTTCGCGCGGGCCTGGCGCGAGCTCGGACGCTTCCTCCTCGAGCGCTATGGCGGACGCTTCGCCGGGCCGATGGCCGAAGCCGAAGGCTCGGCCGAGCGTCTGGTCGGGATCCTGGCGAAGCTGCCGGGATATCGGGACGTATCGCACTACGAGGAGCTCGAGGTCCCGTTCTACAAGCGGGCCCAGATCACCGTGGCCGATCTCTCCGCCCTGCCCCTCGGGCCCGGCCGCGGCGAATTCCACGACCTGGATCGCCTCACCATCTTTGCGGACAACCTCGTCCCGCACGTCCTCCGCGTAGAGGGCGTGCTCGAGCTCACGCGCGACCTGGCGGAACGCATCGGTCGCGGCGAGCTGATCGCCGCGGGCAGCCCCGAAGAGGTCGAGCTGCGCGCCTGTGCCCTCGAGGCCGTCGAACGCATGGTGGCCCGCCTGTGCGAGCGCGGCGTCGCGACGACCGCCCGGGCCGTCGACGATTGGCTCTGGAATCGGGGCCAACGCCCCGACATGAAGGCGAAGCCGCGGCATCGCACGCGATCGATCTTCTACTGACGAACGAAGGAGGGCTGGGATGTCCGACAAGATCACGTGGCTGCTGCTGGCCTTCCTGATCGCGCTCGGCGCGTGGACCTGGTCGCGGGGCGGAAGCGAGGAGCTCGGCGCCGGCGTCGCCCAGGGCCTCCGACTCTTCCTGCGCTTCGCTCCGCTGCTCGTGATCAGCTTCCTGGTGGCCGGGCTCGCCGAGCGCGCCATCCCCACCGAGTGGATCAAGCAGACGCTCGGACGCGACGAGGGACTGCGCGGCCTGCTGATCGCGACCGGCGCGGGCGCCCTCACCCCGGCAGGGCCCTTCGTCGCCATGCCGATCGCGCTCGGCATGGTGCGCGCCGGAGCCGCCTCGAGCGCCGTGGTCGCGTTCCTCGCCGGATGGTCGCTCCTCGCCGTCCATCGCGCGCTCGCATGGGAGCTGCCGATCCTCGGACCCCGCCTCACGCTCCTGCGCTACGGGAGCTGTCTGGCGCTGCCGATCGTCGCCGGCCTGCTGGCTCGCGCCTGGACGCGCTCCTGACCGAGGCCCGCGAGACCCTCCGCGAGCTCGCGCAACAGTGCATCGGGAAGACGCCAAACGGCGAGAGCGCCTGCGAGCCTTTCCTCGAGCCGCTCCGGATCGACCTCCTCGAGGCGCACCCCCAGGAACGCCTGACGGCTCCCGATCCGCAGCAGCGCCGGCCGTAGCGCCTCGCCCAGATCGAAGAGGGGCTCGGGCAGCCCGCCGCAGGTGATCTCCTCGT
>CAYYUT010000148.1:0-7822 GCA_964474935.1 uncultured Spirochaetales bacterium | reverse complement strand
GAGGGAGGCGAGAGCCGGAACTTCGCGACCTACAACCCGCAGGTGGCACGAGACCAGATGTTCCAGCTCGGTCTTCACGGCGAAGCGAAAGACGGCATCATCGCTCCGGTCCGTTCGTCGTCCGCGCTGGTGCTCTCCTCGACGGACATCAACCGCAATCGCATCTACGTCCAGCAGCCACCGGTATCGGCGGCAGGCTTCTCGTCCCAGGCCTTTGCTCCCCACTTTCCCCACACGGTCCGGACGACCGAGACGCGTACCTGCAGCGACTGCCACGTCTCGGCAGCCAACGACAACAACGCCATCATGGCCCAGCTCCTGCTGCTCGGGACGGGCTTCGTCAACTTCGTGGGGTTCCACGCCTGGCTCGGCACCGAGCATTCCGTGGAAGCGATCCAGGTGACGGAGTGGGACGAGCCGCAGGCGGTGATCGGCAGCTACCTGCACCGTCATGCCTATCCGGCCGCGTGGCAACGCCACGTCGACCGCGGGCGGGAGCTCTCGGGCCTGCCTCCCGAGATGGCGCCACGACCCGGCCCGATGGGGTGGTGGACCAGAGTTCGGGCCTGGATGGGGCGCGGCCTCGACTACGGACACCACCGGCACCACGCCGGGACGACGCGCTGCCTGCAGCTGCGGGGGGAGTACCTCTACGCAGCGGAGGGACGCAACGGCCTGCGCGCCTACGACGTCGCCAACGTGGCCAACAAGGGATTCTCCGAGCGCATCGTGTCGGCACCCTTCTCGCCCCTCGGCCAGAACGTGCGCGTGGACACCCGAGACGCGACGTGTGTCGCTCTGCCCACCAACCAGCCGATCCGTCCGGAGCTCGCGCGCGACGACACGCGGCGCGCTGCCAATCTCGAGCAACGGATGCACCCCATCTACAGCTACGCGGCCGTGACCGACTCGGAGGAAGGCCTGATCCTCGTCGACGTCGAGACGCTCGGTGACTTCGAGCCGCGCAACAACCACCTGTCGCGCGCCCTCACCTGGAACCCGGGCGGCGTGCTCGACGGCGCGGTCCATGCACACTTCGCCGGCCACCACCTCTACGTCGCCGCCGACCGGGGGATCGTGATCGTCGATCTGGACCGGCCCCTCGCCCCCGAGGTGCTGGCCGTGGTGCCGATTCGCGGTGCGAGGGCTTCCGCGATCCAGTTCCGATATCTCTTCGTCGCCGGCGCGGAGGGGCTGCGCGTGATCGACGTCACCCGGCCGGATGAACCGCGCGTCGTACCCACAGGACTCGTGCCGATGTCCGACGCCCGCCGCGTCTACCTGGCGCGTACCTACGCCTACGTGGCGGCGGGCGCGGACGGGCTGGCCATCGTCGATGTCGAACGTCCCGAGCATCCTCGGCTCGTCGAGCGCTTCGATGCCGGCGGCCGCCTGGACGACGTGCACGACGTAGTGGTGGCGAGCACCAACGCGTCGCTCTTCGCCTATGTCGCGGACGGTCGGAACGGGCTCCGCGTGGTCCAGCTCACCTCGCCCGAGAGCCAGCCGCGCTTCTACGGCTTCAGCCCGGCACCGGTTCCGGAGCTGATCGCGTGGCGCCGGACCCGGAGCCCGGCGTTGGCGCTGTCCCGCGGGCTCGAACGCGACCGGGGCGTCGACGAGACGGGACACCAGATCGCGGTGTTCGGTCGGATCGGGTCGCGCCCATTCCGGCTCGAGGAGATGCAGAAGCTCTATCTCGACGCGGGGCGCGCGCTCTGGACGGTGAGCGACGAGCCCGCGGCGCCGATCAGCCGTCCTGCGGCGGGTCGGCCACCGGATCCGGCAGTCGCCGCCGCACCCGTTCGAGGATCGGCGGAACCGACTGCGGAACGAACCGGTCATCGTCCTCCGTCGCGGCCAGAAGGGCTCTCAGGTCGTCGTTGAGCCGCGCCACGTCGCCGGGCGCCAGACGTTCGAGCGCGTGCAGGGAAGCCGCGAGGGACTGCACGGCCATCGTGGCCTGCTCCGATCCCGCATAGTCGCCGAACTCGCCGGCGCGCCCCGCCGCGACCAGCCGGCGCGTGATGCGCCGAAGCTCCTCGCCACCGGGCCGCCACCGCGCCAGCACCTTCTCGGCCCGCTCGACGAGCGGCAGGAGCCGGGCTGCGGCGGCCGACGGCGTCCCCTCGCCCCGGCTCACGGCCGCGTGCAGACGGAGTGTTGCCCGGGCCAGCTCGGCCTCGAGGTCCGGAGACACGACGGCGAGAACCTGACGCAGCATCAGCAGGTTCGCGTCGTTCAGGCGAGCGACGCCGGGATGTCCGCCGAGCCCCGTGGAGGGACGCGGCGCCCAACGCGTGACGCTCATCGGGTGGTGGCATGCATGACAGTCGTAGAAGACGAACTCGGGCCAGACTCCGTCGCGGCTCCGCGAGGGATCCATCAGGCCCCGCAGGCTCTCGCGCGCCGACACGGCCTGCCCCACGGCCCACAGCACGGCCGGTGCAGCCACCCGCTTCCCGCGGGTCCGGTAGTCGTCGTCGACCCGGTGGTGGGCGGGCTGGACGACCGAGAAGGTATCGAGCTCGAAGCTCAGCCGCGGGTGGCCCGCTCCCATGATGCGGTGGCTCACGAACCGGTCGTCGTCGCCGAGATGGCACGACACGCACCGCTCCGCCCGAGTCACCGGAGCGTCGAGCGGGACGAGGCCCAGGCCGACCAGGGTCTCGCGGTCGGGCCCGGCGAGATGCGCATCGATCCAGCGTCCGGCCCCGCCATGGCAGGCTTCACAGCCGACACCGTCCTCGAGCTGGAAGCGCGGTCCGCGCCGCGCCGCCGGAACGTTGTCGGCGTGGCAGTCGAGACAGACCTCGGCGCGGGTGGGATCTGCGATTCCCAGGTTGCGGGCGATGCGTTGCGAGCGCGACTCCTCGAGCACCAGGAAGGCCCGCGCATGGGCATCGTGCCGGACCCAGGTCGTGTGCTCGTTCTGAAGGACCACCTGCCCAACGGCGGCCGCGTTGCCATGGCAGGGACTTCCCGCGCAGCTCGCCACGCCGAGGTGCAGATCGGATCGTATCGGATCGTCCGCGATCGGCGGATCCTCGCCCCTGGCCAGCCCGGCCAGGCCGACCCCGATGCTCGCCACGAGCGCGAGGCGGGCGAACTGCTGCATCGACATCGAACGTCGCCTCTCACGGGCGCGACGGCTGAGGGAACCACCGCCCCACACATCGCGCCCGGCTCGAGACGGCCCCTGCCACGCGTCCCGGACCCTGCATCGGAGCCCGGCCGATCGGATTCAACCCGGATTCAGGAATCTCCACGGACCCGCGACTTCAGCCATCCACCACGCGGCACCGAAGAAGGAGACGAGGCCCGGCGAACAGTCTACGAAGGGCGGAGGGGCGCCTTGTTGCCGACCCGAGTCATCCTGCTCGCGCTGTGCATCGCAGGCTCCTGGCCCATCCAGGCACGGGCGCAGGCGGGCTCCGCCTCGGTACCCGAGGCCGCCGTGGAGCGCTCGGGAGATCAGGCCGACTCACTGGACGATTCGATCGAGGCGGCGAACGACGCCGCCCTGCTCCAGCTCCTCGATCCACAGCGCGAGATCACCTGGGAAGAGGTGCTCGCGGACCCCGACGACGTCTCACTCAACTTCCTCTGGGCCCAGAGCCAGGTGCGCACGGGAGAGCTGCGCGGCGCAGCCGCGACGCTCGAACGCATTCTCCTGATGCGCCCGGAGCTCGGCGGGGTGCGTCTACTCTATGCGGTGGTTCTCTTCCGGCTCGATTCTCTCGCGGAGGCCGAGCGAGAGCTCGAACGACTGGCCGAACAGCCTCTCTCGCGACGCGACCTTCGCGAGGTGGAGCGGTATCTCGACGCCATCCGTCGTCGCCAGCGCAGGACCAACTTCGCAGCCGCCGTCACCGTCGGGACGCAGTACGACTCCAACCGGAACTCGAGTCCGAGCTCGGGGACCAGCCTCGCCGAGCTTGGCTTCGGCGGGAGCGTCGAGCTCGATCTCGGCGACGAGTCGCTCGCCGACGACGACGTCGGATTCTTCGGCCTGACCGAGCTGCGGGTCGACCACGACCTCGGCACCCAGGAGGGGCATCGCGTCTTCGCCGCGATCAGCACCTACTACTCGAAGCAGATCGAACAGACCGATTTCGATCTCCGATCCCTCTCGGGCGAGATCGGCGGACTCTACCGGGCGAACGGATTCGACCTGATGCCGCGCGCCTACTCGAGCGTGCTTCAGATCGCCGAAGAGACGCTCGTGCACGGAAGCGGTCTCGAGCTGGTGGCGCTTCGAGAGATCTCTCCCCGATTGCTGGTGCGCGGACACGTGGGCGTCGAGTACCAGGACTTCGACAACACGACGACCAGCCTGAACGCCGAGGAGCGTTCGGGTCTCCGCAGTGAGCTCGGCATCGGCCTCGCCTACCAGCTCCTTCCGACCCATCGGGTCGAGGTACGCGCCTCCGGCATCCACAAGTGGGCCGACGGATCGGCCACGGACCGGACATCCGGTGTGTTCGGGCGGATCGGTCCCGAGGTTCGGCTTCGCCACACATGGCTCCTCGGTCGGGGCCAGTTCCTCATCTCGGGAGTCACCTGGGGACGAGACGACTATCGAAGACCGGACTTCCGCATCGACGAGAGTCGCTCGCGCCTCGACCATCGACTCCGCGCCAGTCTGGTGTACGGCGCTCCGGTGTCGTTCCTCGTCTCGCCGTGGGTGTCGAGCGAACTGCTCGAAGGCCTGCTCGTGTCCGTGCAGGTCGATCACTATCAGCAGTGGTCGAACATCGTGAACTATCAGTACGACAACACCCGGGTGGCGCTCATGTTCACCCGGGCGATCAGCTTCTGACCGTGCCGCCCGGGGGCGTCCAGGCCCGGCACCTGGCGAGCCGAAGACCCCCGGGTGGACATTGGAGACGAATGATGGGATGGCGATTTCTGGTCCTCGTGGCAGCCGGGGTGGTTGCGGGCACCGCGGCCGAGGTGCACGGAACGGAGCAGGCCGGCGTATCGGCGGCGGTGCGCGGCGAGGTGGTGGTGACCCGCGAGACCGAGGTGGGACGGCAGGTCGAGAGCGGAGAGCCCATCTACCTGAACGACTCGATCCGAAGCGGCGCCGAGTCGGGCATGCAGATTCTGCTGCTCGACGAGACGGTCTTCACGCTCGGGGCCCACAGCGAGATCGTCATCGACGACTTCGTCTACGACCCCAGCAGTCGCGAGGGCTCGCTCGACGCCCAGATCGTGAAGGGTGCCTTCCGCTTCGTGTCGGGGAAGGTCGCTCGCAGCCGGCCGGATGCGATGCGCGTCCGGCTCCCGAATGGGACCATCGGCATCCGCGGAACGATCGTAGCCGGTCGGGTCGACCCCGTGTCTGGCTCGGAGATGGTCGTGCTGCTCGGGCCCGGCCGGAACAACAACACCGCCGACGAGCCCGGGCGTCTCGCCGTCCGGAGTGCGGGCGTCGAGGTGAATCTCGAGCGACCAAACTTCGCGACCGAGATCGCTGCCGCCGGACAGCCTCCGTCGACGCCGTTCCTGATCACACCCGGCCAGCTCGAGTCGCTCATGGGCGATCTCGCGGCCGGTGCCGGTCGCACCCAGCAGGCTCGACGCAGCCCCGGCGGAGACGACGGCGCAGGCTCCGAGCCAGCGGCTCCGGAGGCCGACGGCGACGCCTCCGACGGATCCGCCGGCCCGGCGGGCGAAGGCGAGGCGCAGCCGAGCGGCGAGGGAACACGCCACGCCGAGAAGGACAGCCCTCCCCCGCCGCCGAAGTCGGCCTCCGACCTCTCGGGGCAGAAGACCGCCATGGGACTCGTGATCGGCGATGTGATCGAAGGGACCGTGAACGAGAGCGGCGCCATCCTCGACTACGGCGCGACCGCTGGACAGGACCAGATCGCCAACATGGGCCTTCGGATCGCCACGGTCGCCGAGCTCCTGGGGGTTCCTGGCGGATCGGGGGACTACGACGCGATCGGGGTTCCGCTTCCCGGCGGAGGCTCCTACGACATGTTCATCGACGCCGATTTCAACACCCACCAGGTGGCCGTCGACGTGGATAACATCAACGCGCCCCAGGTCGGCATCTCGAGCGGCATGTTCCTCGGAAGCACCGCACCGTTCGGAGCCGGCGCCCAAGGTCTGGCCGAGTACACCTGGAATGGGGTCCCGATCGGCTGCGGGTCGTGCCAGATCGAGGTGGGGGTGCGCCTGCTGAACGGACCCTCAGTGGCGTCCGATGCGGAGGGCATGGTCCGGTTGAACGCCGGGCCCACCGAGGTGAAGGGCGAGACGGGCCCGATTCGCGGCGTCTTCGGTCCGTAGCCGCTGCGTCCGAAGCGAAGAGGGGCCACGTCGTGACACGCATCCGCCGTCTCCTGGCCCCGGGCATCCTGGCGCCGCTGGTGATGCTGTTGCTGGCGCTCGGGCTCCGGATCGCCGAGCCCGGACCGATCCGACGCATCCAGCTGTCGGTCTTCGACGCCTATCAACGTCTGCATCCCCGCCCGTATCAGCCAGTCCCCGTCCGCATCGTCGACCTCGACGAGGAATCGCTCGCGCGCGTCGGGCAGTGGCCGTGGCCCCGCACCCAGGTCGCCGAGCTGATCGATCGCCTGACCGAGCTCGGCGCGGCCGTGATCGCGCTCGACGTGGTCTTCGCCGAGCCGGACCGCACGTCCCCCGGCCGGTTGCTGCCACTCTGGCAGGCGCACGCAGGCCACCGCGAGCTCGGCGAAGCCTTCTCGTCGCTCCCGGATCACGACGACCTGCTGGCCCGGTCGTTCGAGCGAACCCAGGTCGTGACCGGCTTCGTTCTCACGGGACCGGACGGAGGCGAGCGCGTCCCCCTGCGCAAGGCCGGATTCAGCTGGGGAGGATCGCGGCCTCACGAGCACCTCCCGGACCACGCGACTGCCGTCGCGAGCCTACCCCGGCTCGAGGCGGCCGCGGTCGGGAATGGCTCCATCAACTCGGCCGCCGACGTCGACGGCGTGCACCGACGCGTCCCGATCGTGCTGCGATCGGGCGACCGGCTCCTGCCATCGCTCGCGGCCGAGGCGCTGCGGGTGGCCGTCGGGAGCAGCACCTATCTCGTGAAGTCGGCCGGAGCCAGCGGCGAACTCGACTTCGGCGGTCGCTCCGGCATCGCACGGGTTCGAATCGCCCCCGGCGTGGAGGTACCGACCGACGCCTCCGGGCACGTCTGGCTCCACTTCACGCGGGCGGAGCCGGAGCGGATGGTTCCGGCGTGGCAGGTTCTCGAGGGACCGGTGGATGCCTCGCGCATCGAAGGCCACATCGTCCTGCTCGGGACGAGTGCCGTCGGCCTGCGCGACCAACGCATCACGCCGCTCGACGCCCAGACTCCGGGGGTCGTCGTCCACGCCGAGCTCATCGAGCAGGTCCTGCTCGAACACTTCCTGGTGCGCCCCGACTGGGCCACCGGCGCCGAGGTCATGGCCCTCGCGGTGCTCGGGGTGCTCCTCACCCTGCTCACTCCGCGGGCCGGAGCGCTCGCGTCGGCCCTGCTCGGAGGCGCGGCCCTGGCCGGCATCTTCGGACTGTCGTGGTGGGCTTTCACGCACCGCCTCTGGGTGTTCGACCCG
Source organism: uncultured Spirochaetales bacterium (assembly GCA_964474935.1). Classification (GTDB taxonomy): domain Bacteria; phylum Myxococcota_A; class UBA9160; order UBA9160; family JAFDDA01; genus CAYYUT01. Next base: position 236 of record CAYYUT010000148.1, on the reverse strand, counting down.
GTCTTTCCCGCGGTGGGTGTCGCAGGCGTGTTCCTCGCCGGATCGCTGACCGGCTATCTCCGCACCGAGGCCGAGAAGCGCCAGGTGAGGAGCGCCTTCGGTCGCTACCTGGATCCGTCGCTCGTCGAGGAGCTGGCACGGGATCCCGAGCGCCTGCGTCTCGGCGGCGAGATGCGGGAGATGACGCTGCTGTTCGCCGACGTGGTCGGCTACAGCCTGCTGCGCGACAATGAACT
>CAYYUT010000147.1:0-7855 GCA_964474935.1 uncultured Spirochaetales bacterium | reverse complement strand
GCTTTTCGAGGCGTGCGTGGGGTGTCGACGCGGCCTGGCGTGCGGCGAGAGCGGCGAGCTCTGCGCGCGGGATCCAGAGCTCGTTGATCGAGCCCACCGGATCCCGACCGCGCTGGGCCGCGACCAGCCGCGCCAGCGCGCCGATGGTTCCGCCGGTGGCCACGGTGTCGGAGAGCCGCCAGCGACGCACCCGGTCGCGATGCGGCGCGAGGCCCTCCGCGACGCGACCACGAATCGCCGCGACCTCGTCCGTGCCGATCGGATCGGAGCTCACGAGCTCTCCATGGAGGCGCGCGGCGCCGAGGGGCAGCGTCGTCTCCCACGCGACGTCGTCGACACTCCCGATCGCCAGCTCGAGGCTCCCACCACCGAGGTCGACACCGAGGGCGTCGGCCGTCCCGAGCGCCACGCGACGCCGGAATGCGGCGAAGATCAGGCGCGCCTCCTCCTCGCCCTCGAGCACCCGAACCGGCTCGCCCAGCGCCCGACCGATCCGGCGGGCGATCGCCGGCCCGTTGGCGGCATCGCGGAACGCAGCCGTCGCCACGGGCACCAGATGCTCGACCTCGGCCTCCTCGGCCACCTTGCGCAGGGCCCGAGCGGTCTCGACCGCAGTCTTCGCGACATCGTCGGGCACACGCCGGCCGCCGCCCGTCACCGCGCCCAGCCGCAGCATGATCCGCTCCCGCATCACCCGCTGCATCGCACCGCTCGGGGCCACGTCGACCACGACGAGGTGGAACGACGTGCTCCCGAGATCGAGCACGCCGAGCCGCACCGAATCGACGTCGTGGTCTCCCGGCGTGGCGTCCCCCGGGTCGTGGTCGAAGAACCCGGCCGGAAGCTTCTGACGGGTGCGCTTCTCTTGAGGAGGGACGTAGCTGGCGCGTCCGCCGCGCCCCTTCCATTCGACTGCCCACAGCGCGCCCTTGTCGCAGGTGCGCTCGCCTTCGATCTCGACGCCGCGTTCGGCGAGCGACGTGAGCATGGCTGGAATGAGGTCGCCGTGGCTGCAGACGAGGATCGATCCCTCGCCGAGCTCGTCGATCACGGCGATCGCCCCGCGCACGCCTTGCCCCTCACCCAGCCGCGGCTCGCGGGCGAGCGGGAGCGAGCGATCGGCGGCCAGCGGCTCGAGCGTCTGGCGGCAACGGAGGTAGGGGCTGGTGACCAGTCGGTCGATGCGTACGCCATCGAGCAGGCCCACCAACCCCTGCGCCTGGCGATGACCGAGCGCGTTCAGAGGCCGAAGCTCGTCCGGGCTCTCCCAGCGCGAGCGCTTCTCGGCCTTGGCGTGTCGCACCAGAAAGAGCTTGGAGGGCAGGGCTGGATCCCGTCGTGCGCCGTGGTCTTCGGGAACGCCGGATCGTCGGCCGACCCATGGCCCCAGGGCTCGGGCATCGTCGGTCGCGCGAACGGCGCGTCGCGAACGCGACGGTCCCGGGAACACCGCTCGCGGGCCGAGGCCTGCGACTGAATCCGTTCGCGGACGGATCGTCAGACCCCGCCGTCACCCCCGAGCGGCAACCGTTGCCACCGCTTCTTAACCCGCTTCCAGTCGCGTCGCCAGCGCGAGCGCTCACGCCCCCGTCGTTCGATCTCGACCCCGGCGAGCAGACCCGCGACGAAGGCGGCCTCGGATGTCTCGAGGTCGGCGGCGGCCTCGCGCAGCCACGCCTCGGCGACCACACTGTCCTGAACGTCGCCGAGGACCCCCTGCAACGAAGCCAAGGCCCGGGAAAGGGAACGCGCCGCGGGGCCGAAGGCGGGCGCCATCGCGCTGGCCGCGTAGCGGCACTGCTTGGCCCGGATCCGCACCACATGCAGACGCACGGGATCCGTGGTCCGGCGGGCTTCGCGTACGGCATGACGCAGGGTCTTCCAGCGCGCGATCAGCACGGGCGGAAGCATCTCGTCTGCCGGACGCATCGCCCGGCGACGCATGCGAGGTTCGGCCGCAGCCGCCACGAGGCGATCGATCAGCTCCACGTGGCCGGTGCGCCCGAGCGCCTCGACGAGCGCTGCGTGCTCGCGCGCGCGTTCCGCCGCGAGCCGAGCGAACAGGGGCGTGGCCCCGGCGTCGGCCTCGGGCGGGAGCTCGCGCGCGCGTTCGCGCAGCCGGGCCAACAGGACATCGCGATCGCGAACGCGGCCGAGGGCGGCGGCGAGCCCCCCGAGCTCGCTCCGCAACGAGGCCGCCCACTCCCGATCGAGCAGGGGCTCGAAGGTCCTCAGGATCGAGCGCAGCCGTCGGGTCGCCACCCTCGCCTGGTGGACGTCCTCGGCATCCTCGCCGATCCGCACCCCCGGCTCGTGGCGCACCAATCGGCGCGTGGCGTCGGCGCTCCCGCGCCGAATCACGCTCTCGGCGGTCGGATTCGATCCGACGCGCGGCACCACCACGTCCGGAGGCTTGGCCGCCGCGGGACCCAGCGCGTGGGCGAGCCGCGACCGATCCTGGACGGGACCGGCGCCCGCGGCGAGGAGCGCCTCGAGAACGGTCTCGGCCAGCCACTCCCCGGCACCGACCCGGACCGCGACGCCGAGCTCGCGGAAGCTCTCAACGCCGCCTCCCGAGGTCTGGGCCCGTACCCGATCGTCGGTGAGGACGGCGAGCACCTCGCCTCCTTCCCGGAAGAGCTCGACCTGCTCCCGCTCGGTGTCCAGCCGGGCCACCGGATCCAGCTCGGCCGAACGCCGGTAGCCCGTCACGAGCGCCGCGGCCCGGGGCGGGACGGCACCCGCCGCCCCCTCGATCGGCACCGCCCGGCGTCGGCTGGCCAGACCGCGAGGCGTCGGAGGCAGGGCGAGGACCCATCCGTCGGCCGCGCCCTGCCGCAGCTCGACCCCGGCGCGCGCCAGACGCAGGTCGGGGGTATCGAAGTAGACGTCCGTGAGACGGGCCCGGGGCCGCGTGCGCACGAACACGTCGGGATGCAGTCGTTCGAAGTCGGGACGCTCGAGCGAGGCCGGGGCCAGCAGCGCGACCCTGGGCGCGAGCCCGGCGCTCACGGATGCGGTTCCCGCTCTGACAAGCTCCGCTCGCGGGCTCGTTCCTGGAGACTCGCCTGCGCCGGGGCCGCACCCGTCTCGCGCGCCCGTCGCCATCGCCCGTCCGAACCGAGGAGCCAGGCGCCCGCCCCGCTCAGACAGGCATCGAGCACCTCGTCGATCCGCTCCTGGCTCTCGCGGTCGGTGACGGGCAGCACGGCCTCGACGCGCCGGTCGAGGTTGCGGGGCATCAGATCGGCCGATCCGATGTAGGTGCGGTAGCCCCGGGTGGCGCTCCCGAACCGGAAGACGCGGGAGTGCTCGAGGAAGCGACCGAGGATCGACCGGACCCGGATCGTCTCGGACAGCCCCACGACCCCGGGACGCAGACAGCAGATCCCGCGAACGATCAGATCGATGCGACACCCGGCCCCCGATGCCTCGTAGAGGGCGTCGATGATCTCGGGATCGGCCAGGCTGTTCATCTTGAGCACGATGTGACCGTCGGGAGCGTCCATCTCCTCGCGGATCAACTCGAGGATCGCCGGACGCAACGACGCCGGCGCGAAGAGCAGACGCGAGAAGGTCTTGGGACGGCTGCAGCCGGTCAGGTAGTTGAAGAACTCGCCGAGATCGGCGCCGAGCTCGAAGTCGGCCGACAGGATCCCCATGTCCTCGTAGAGGTTGGCCGTCTCGGGGTTGTAGTTGCCCGTGCCGACGTGGCAGTAGCGCCGGATCGTGTCGCCCTCGTCGCGGACCACGAGCGCGATCTTCGCGTGGGTCTTGAGGCCGACGACGCCGTAGACGACGTGGACGCCCGACTCCTCGAGCTTGCGGGCCCACTCGATGTTGGCCTTCTCGTCGAAGCGGGCCTTCAGCTCGACGAGGGTGACGACCTGCTTGCCCTCTTCGGCGGCGCGCGCCAGCGTTCGGACGATCGAGTCGTCCGAGCCCGACGTGCGGTACAGGGTGTGCTTGATCGCGAGCACCTGGGGGTCGGCGGACGCCTGCTCGAGGAAGGCCTGGACCGAGCTCCGGAACGAGTCGTAGGGGTGATGGACGAGGACGTCGCCCTCGCGCAGCGCTTCGAAGATGTCGCTGCCCCGGCCGTGCTCGCGTGCGGGCTGGAGCCGCGGAGGTGTCTGCGGCAACCAGGTCGCCTGCTTCAGGTCGGGACGGTCGAGATCGTAGAGCGCCCAGAGGTTTCCGAGGTCGAGCAGCCCCCGCACGTCGTAGATGTCGTCGGGCTCGAGCTCGAGCTCGGCCGTGAGCAGCCGGCGCAGGTGTCCCGACATGTGCCCGTCGGTTTCGAGACGCGACACTGCGTTGGTCCGTCGGCGCCGACGCAGGCCCGTTTCGATCGCCATCAGCAGATCGTCGGCCTCGGCTTCCTCGACCGCGAGCTCGGCGTCGCGCGTCACGCGGAAGACGGTGTGCGAGAGCACCTCCATGCCCGGAAAGAGCTCGGGCAGGAAGGCCGCGATGGCCTGCTCGATCGGGATGAAACGCTCCCGGTCGGGCAACGCCAGCAGGCGCGGCAGGCGGGGCGGCACCTTGACCCGTGCGAAGCGATGGCCTGCCGACTGCGGATCGAACATCACCACCGCGAGGTTCAGCGAGAGATTGGAGATGTAGGGGAAGGGGTGCGCCGGATCGACCGAGAGAGGGGTCAGCACCGGGAAGAGCTGGGTCCGGAACACGTGGTGGAGGTGCGCCATGTCCGACTCTTCGAGCGAGCCCCAGTCGCAGATGGAGATGCCCGCCTCCCCGAGCTCGGGCACCAGCTCCTTGTGGAAGAGCTCCTGCTCGGCCCCGACCAGCTCGAGCGTGCGCGTGCGGATGTCGCGCAGCTGCTCGGGAGCCGAACGTCCGTCCGGCGAGATGGCGTCGACGCCGGCCTCGACCTGCGTCTTGAGACCCGCCACCCGGACCTGGAAGAACTCGTCGAGGTTCTGACTGAAGATGGCCAGATACTTCACGCGCTCGAGCAGGGGCAGACCGGGATCGGCGGCGAGCGCGAGCACGCGCTCGTTGAAGTCGAGCCACGAGAGCTCCCGGTTGATGAACCGACTCTGGGTCACCAGGCCCCTCGGGGGCGCCCGCAGATGACCTATCTGCTCGGATTTGCGGGTCATTTTGCGGCTACCCTACACGAGCCGGTCGGGCGTGTGTCGCTGGGCCGATGGGCGCCGCTCCACGCTTGTGTGAAGAAATGGTGAGCACGGGAAGGAGGTATAGCGTCGATCCCGTGACAAATCTGTAGGCGAAACCACTACAGACGGAGCCCAGAACGCGTACGGAGGACCTCAGGGGCCGATCGACGCGTCCGACACCGCGAGTGCCGACATCATCTCCTCGGCCGCCCGGAGCCCGCTGGTCGCGGCGCCCTCGAGATACGGACCCACCAGGTAGTCGCCGGCGAACACGAGCCGCGGCGACCGATCGGAGCGGGCGAGGAAGGCGGCCAGCCGACGCGTATAGCCCCGGTCGAACAGGGGCACCAACGAGCCCCAGCGGAAGACGCGGCAGTCGATCGGATCGAGGCGTCCGATCGGCGTGCGCGCGAGCTCGCCGAGCGCATGCTCGGCCACGGCCGCGTCGGGGGCGTCCCACAGCCTCCGCGAGGCCTCGGCCGTGAGCGCCGCGTTGATCAGTCCGGCGCCGGGCGGGGCCGCATCGCTCTTCACGTGGTCACAAGCCATCCCGTACAGCCCGAGCCCTTCGGGCCTCGGGAAGGCGACGCCGTAGCCGTCGAAGGCCTCGGGCGGCTCGCTCAGCAGGAAGTGGGTCAGGATGCTGCGGCTGTAGCGAACAGCCTCGAGGAAGCTCCGCTCGGCCGGGGTCAGCTTCGGACACAGGCTCGTCACGTGGGTTCCGGGGACGGCGACGATGGCCGCATCGGCGAGGATGCCGTCGGACCCGTGCGGTCCGTGGAACCTCACCCTGGCACCGTCGGTGGTCGTCTCGAGCGATTCGACCCGCGTCCCGAAGCGGACGTCGAGGGTCTCGGCGATGGCGCACGTGACGCTCCCGAGCCCTCCCTCGATGCTGCGAAGGTCGAAGTCGGCCCCGGCGAACCGGATGGCCAGGAGCGCGAAGACGGCCGACAGGTCTTCCGGCTCGCAGTCGAAGGTGGACGAGAACGCCGGTGCGAGCAGGTACTCGAATGCCTCCTCTCCGACGATGCGCCGGAGATAGCTGGCCATGTCCTCGTCATCGATCGCCGCCGCCCGCTCCGGATGGTGGAAGCGGATGTGGTCGCGATGACGGAAGGCCTCGACGGGGACCCGGGCCAGACGCAGCCTGGCGCGGGTCGAGAGCAGGCTCGAGCCGAGCAGACGGAGCGGCGAGTCGGCGTCCGCCGGATGGAGGCGACCGTCGCGCAGGACGGCGTTGTGGGTGCTCGCCATCGGCCGAACGCGATCGGCCAGACCGAGGGCCGCGACGACCTGGAGCAGGTTCGAGTAGCCGCCCGACACGAACTGGGCGCCCCGCTCGATCCGATAGCCGCGGTGCAACTCGGTCCGCATGCGGCCGCCCGGCTCGGACTCGGCCTCGAGCACCACCACGTCGTGGCCGTGCTGGTCGAGCCGCCAGGCGGCCACCAGCCCCGAGAGTCCCCCTCCCACCACCACGATCGCTGCCATGTCCCGCATGTTCGGTCAGAAGTGCCCGTCTGGCATCCGGTTTCGGAGAACGTGCGAGATCGGGGAGAAGACACTTGACCGGATGCCGAACAAAAAGCGAAAATCACTCATGGCGCGCCCCCCTGCTCCGTCCTCGGACGTCCCATTCGTCGAGCTCCGCTGCCGCAGCGCCTTCTCGTTCCTCGAGGGCGCCTCGAGCCCGGAAGACCTGGTCGAGCGAGCAGCCGAGCTCGGCCATCCGGCGCTGGCTCTCGGCGACCGCGACGGTCTCTACGGGATCCCCCGCTTCCACCAGGCCGCCAAGGCCGCCGGAATGCGCGGGCTGGTCGCGGCCGACGTCGGCCTCGCCGACGGCACCCGGCTCCTGCTCCTGGCCGAGAGCCGCGAGGGCTACCGCCACCTCTCGCGTCTGATCACCCTCGGCCAGGCCCGGGCGCCGAAGGGGGAGGCGCGCGTCGTGTGGGACGAGGTGGAGGCGCACGCCGACGGGCTCGTGGCCCTGCTGCGCGGCGATGGATCGCTCTGCCCGGCCCAGCTCGACCGCGCACTCGGCATCTTCGGACCGGGCCGCACCCGGGTGGACGTGTCGCGTCCCCTCGAGCGTTCACAGGCCCGCGCCGAGCGTTGGGCCGTGGCGCTCGCCGAGTCGGCCGGTGTGCCGATCGTGGCGACGGGCGACGTGCGCCACGCGCGTGCCTGCGATCGACGCCTGCTCGACGCTCTCGTGTGTCTGCGCCACAAGACCACGCTCGACCGCGCCGGCCGGCTGCTCGCGGCCAACGCCGAGCGCCACATCCAGGACCCGCGCGAGGTGGCGCGTCGCTTCGCCGATCGACCCGAATGGCTCCATGCCTCCCTGGCGCTCGCCGAACGTTGCGACTTCACGCTCGAGAACCTCGGCTATCGCTTCCCCGAGTTCCCGGTGCCCCGCGGCGAGACCCAGCCCGGCCTGCTGCGCGAGCTCACCTGGCAGGGCGCCCGCCGCCGCTACGGCACCCCCCTGCCCGCCCGCGTGCGTCGCCAGATCGAACACGAGCTCGGACTGATCGAGAAGCTCGCTCTCGACGGCTACTTCCTGATCGTCTGGGACATCGTCAACTTCGCGCGCGAGTCGGGCATGCTGGCCCAGGGACGTGGCTCGGCCGCCAACAGCGCCGTCTGCTACGCGCTCGAGATCACGGCCGTCGACGCCGTCGGGATGGATCTGCTCTTCGAGC
>CAYYUT010000146.1:3886-7858 GCA_964474935.1 uncultured Spirochaetales bacterium | reverse complement strand
AGATCGAGCGTGCCGATCGGCTGATCGCCCCGGTGGCCCCCGACGAGGCGCTCGAGGCCGGCGACCGGCTCACCTTCGCGGGCGTGGTCGACACGATCGCCGAGCTCCAACGGCGCCGGGGCCTGATCGCGGCCGCCCACTTCGAGGAGGGCGAGATACGCAAGCGCGACCGCCGGCTCGTGGAGGCCGTGGTGTCGGACACCTCGCCGCTGGTGAATCGCACCGTTCGCGAGGCCAACTTCCGGACCGTGTTCGACGCGGCCGTGATCGCGGTGCACCGCAACGCCGAACGCGTCGGGGGCAAGATCGGCGAGATCCGGCTGCGACCGGGCGACACCCTGCTGCTCCAGACGGGCGAAGGCTTCCTGCGCGCCCACCGCAACAGCGGCGACTTCTATCTGGTGAGCGAGCTTCCGGAGAGCGAGCCTCCCCGCTACGACCGGGCCTGGGTCGCGATCGCGCTCCTGGTGGGCATGGTGACCACCGTGTCTCTCGGGCTGCTCCGGATCTCGATCGCGGCCTTCGTGACGGCCGGTCTCCTCGTGGCGACCCGGAGCATCCGCGGACCGGTGGCCCGGCGGAGCGTGCAGTGGTCGGTCCTGATCGTGATCGGCGCCGGGCTCGGCCTCGCGCGCGCCATGGAGAAGACCGGCGCGGCGAGCCTCATCGCGCACCTCTTCGTCGAGACGGCCGGATCGCTCGGTCCCTACGCCACCCTCGCCACGATCTACCTGGTGACGACGGTCCTGACCGAGACCCTGAATCACACCGCGGCCGCCGCCATCATGTTCCCGATCAGCGTCGCGGCGGGCATCGAGGTCGGCACCGATCCGCGCGCCTTCGTGATGACGGTCACCGTCGCCGCGAGCTGCGCCTTCGCCGTGCCGGTGAGCTATCAGACCCACCTGATCGTGTACGGGCCGGGCGGCTACCGCTTCGGCGACTTCCTTCGGGTGGGGCTCCCACTCGATCTGATCTGTGCCGCGGTGGCCCTGACCCTGATCCCGATGCTCTGGCCCCTCTGACCGCACGCAGGAACATCCCGCCCGAGCGGAGGCTGCGCAGTGCTGCGGGGCTGGCGGCCCGACGGCCTATCCGCCGCCCCCTCCCCCACCGACCACCGGCACCGGAAGCGCGCGCTCGGCGGCCGACCGGCTCTGGAGTCGGCTCGTCACGTCCTCGAGCGCGAGATAGAGCGAGGGCACCACGAAGAGGGTGAGCCCGCTCGCCACCAGGAGTCCGAACACCACGGCCGCGGCGAAGGGCCCGAAGATGAGCGAATAGCCCGAGATCCCGACGGCCATCGGCGCGAGACCGGTGATGGTGGTCACCGTCGTGAGTAGGATCGGCCGGAAGCGCTTGCGGCTCGCACTCCGGACGGCCTCGAGCGCGGGCGTCCCGCGGCTGCGCTCCTGGTTCACGAAGTCGATCAGGACCAGCGAATCGTTCACCACGATGCCCGCGAGCCCGACGATGGCGAAGAGCACGTACATGGTGAGCGGGTAGCTCATGACGTACATGCCGAGCGCGACCCCGATGAACGAGAAACAGATCACCGACATCACGATCAGCGGCTGGGCATACGAGCGGAACTGGGTCGCGAGGATCGCGTAGATCGCGAGCACAGCCAGGCCGATCGCGCGCACGATGTCCGACACGGCCTGCGCCGTGGCCTGGAACTCACCACCGAAGACGAGGTTCACTCCGGGATAGCGCTCGGGGACGTCCCGGTAGCGCGCCTTCATGGTCTCGTTCACCGAGGTCGAGGTGGCCTGGTCGCCATCGACGTCGGCATACACGACGACGGCCCGGTTGCCGTCGTAGTGGTAGAGACGCTGATAGGCGCGCTCGAGCTCGATTCGAGCGACGTCGCCGAGCTTCACCAGGTAGCCCTGGGGCGTCCGGAGTTCGACGTCGAGCAGATCACGGATGCTGTCGCGCTGCTCGGGACGGAGCTGCACCCGGATGTCGACGTCCTCGTCCGAGAAGGGGTCCTTGTAGGTCGAAGGCACGAAGCCCTCGTTGGCCACCATCAGCGCGAAGCCCACGTCCTCGAAGGTCAGCCCGTGGATCGAAGCGCGGTGCTCATCGAGCGCGACCCGCAGCTCGCGAGGGCCCACCGGGACGTTGTCCTCGATGTTGAACACGCCGGGCATCGCGGCCAGGTCGGCCTTCATCGCTGCCGCGATCTCCTTGGCCTGGTCGTAGTCGTCCGACTGGATCCGGATCGCCACCGGCTTCCCGATCGGGGGCCCGTTGCGGGGCGGCACCACGAGCAGACTGGCCAGATCGTCGGATTCCTCCTCGGCCACCTCCTGCATCCGCTGGCGCACCAGGTTCAGCACGCGGTCGGGGTCGGCGATGTTCTCGCGCGTGGTCGGGAAGGCCAGATTGAGCATGCCGTAGTTGACGCCGACGATGGGGATCTCGTCCGAATTGAGCGCCACGCCGGTGTTGGTGGAGACGTAGGTCAGCTCGTCCCGGATCGGCTCGAGCGAGGCCTCGATCCGCCGCACCAGCGCATCCGTCTGGTCGATCCCGTAGTCGGTCGGCGCCTCGATGGAGACGAAGAGCTGGTTGAAGTCGCCCGGGAAGAGCTCGAGTGGGACGTGTCGGAAGAGTCCGAGCCCGAGGAAGAGCGCCCCGGCGCAGGCCGTGAGGAAGGCATAGCGGTGGTCCAGGACGCGCTGCTGGGCGCGGCTGTATCCGTCGCGCATGCGATCGAGCGTGCGCTCGATCCGCGCCCGCGTCCGGTAGCTCCACGAGCCACCCCCTCGTGCGATCACATCCGCCGCCTTGTGGCGGCTGCCGAAGTCGATGTAGTGGGCCGGCAGGATGACCAGCGCCTCGAGCAGCGACCCGAGCAGACACACGATCACCGTCTTCGGGAGGATGGCCATGAACTCCCCGCTCGTCCCCGTCACGGTGAGGAGCGGGATGAAGGCCGCCATGGTGGTGACGATCGCGGCGGTGACCGGCCACATCACCTCCTCGGCGCCCTTCACGACGGCGTCGTGGCGCGGCTCGCCGGCTTCGACGTGGCGGTAGATGTTCTCGAGGATGATGATCGCGTCGTCGACCAGCATCCCCGATACGAGCACGAACCCGATCAAGGAGAGCGAGTTGATCGTGATGTCGAACAAGGGGAAGAGGAGCAGCGCCGTCAGGAACGAGAAGGGAACGCCGACGATCGCGAGCAGCGCGTTGCGGAATCCCACGGTGAGCCAGAGCACCAGCACTACGAAGGCGATCCCGATCAGGAGGTTCCAGAACATGATCGACATGCGGGCCCCGACGTAGCCCGAGGCGTCCCAGGTGAGGGTGGCCTCGATCCCGGCCGGCAGCAGCGCGTCGTGGTCCGCGAGGAAGGTGCGCACGTCGGCCAGCAGGGTCATCAGGTCGTGGTCGGCCTCCTTCGAGATCCCGAGCACGATGGCGGGGTCGCCGTTGTAGCGCCCGAACACACGCCGCTTCTCGAAGTCGGACCGCACCGAGGCGACGTCGCCGAGCTCGACGTGGCTTCCGTCGCGGTTCTTCTTGACGACCGTGCGCGCCAGCTCCTCGGGCGAGCGGAACTGCCCCAGCCCACGAACCGTGATCTCCTGGTCGAGTGGGTCGGTGAAGCTGCCACCCGCGAAGTTCTGGTTGTTCTGCTCGATGACGCGCGAGATCTCGGCCAGGGCGAGGTCGTACTGCAGCAGACGGTCGCGATCGACGAGCACACGGATCTCGCGCTCGCGCGCGCCCCGCAGCTCCACCTTGCGAAGACCCGAAATCCGCTCGAGCCGGTCCTTCATGTCGCGCGCGACCTCGCGGAGGGCGTACTCACCGACTCCGTCGACGTCGGCCACCGAAATCTGCCCGACGTGGTAGACCTCGCTCACCGAGAGCTCGCGGAGCACCGGGACCTCGGCATCCACGGGGAGGTCGTCGACACCGGTGGACGCCCCGTGACGGCGTTTCGGCTTCGCT
>CAYYUT010000146.1:0-3876 GCA_964474935.1 uncultured Spirochaetales bacterium | reverse complement strand
GCCTCGTACTCGAGTTCGCTGAGCGTCTCCTCCCATTCGATGTTGATCTCGGAGAGCCCCGCGCTCGAGAAGCTGAAGATCTCCTTGATGCCCACGATCTCTTCGATCTCGTCCTCGAGCTTCTGGCTGACCAGCCGCTCCACCTCGTCGGGTGAAGCCCCGCTCCAGACCGTCACGATCTCGGCGCTGTTGAACGAGATGTCCGGGAACATGTCCACCGGAATCCGCTGCAGCATGCTGACGCCCGCGAACATCAGGATGATGAAGAGCAGATTGACCAGGACCACCTGACGGACCGAGAAGCCGGGCAGACTCATGTCGAGCCTCCGACCGCACGACGAACGCGCTCGCCGTCGCGGAGCTGGCGGATGTCGCCGATCGCGATCTCCTCGCCGACCTCGAGTCCCTCGAGCACCTCGAAGTCACCGGGACGGAACGGAATCTGGGCGACGCGCACGCGTCGGCGACGCGCCACGAGGCCCGCGTCCGCGTCCGACTCCACCACGTACACGAAGTAGAGACCGAACTCGTCGAGCGTCGCGTCTCTCGGGATCAGCCGTCGGACCACCGGCTCCCCGAGCTGCAACGTGGCCCGCGCCACCATGCCCGGGAGAAGCCGGGCGTCGGCGTTCGGCAGCTCGATCTCGACCGGGAACCGCCGGGTGTCGGCCTCCGACGCCGCGCCGACCCGGAGCACCCGCCCCTCGAACCGTTCACCATCATAGGCTTCGACCGAGATGCTCGCGGGCTGACCGGGGCGGACGGCCACGATCTCGCGGTCGGACAACCCGACGGTGACCCGCGCCTTCGAGAGGTCGAGCAGCTCCCCGAGCTCCTGCCCCTCGCGAACGTACTCCCCGCTCTCGACCGGGAAGCTGCGCAGCACGCCCGTGAACGGGGCCCGGATCGTCTTGTTCGCGAGGTCGTCGCGGGCGCGCGCGAGCTCGGCCCGGCTCTCGCGCAGGGCGGCTTCGGCCACGCGCTCGGCGTTCTCGGCGTCGTCGAGGGCCGATGCGCTCACGACGTCGCGCGCCGAGAGCGAGCGACGTCGGGCCAGGTTCGAACGGGCCAGGGCCAGCTCGCTCTCGTTCCGGGCCACGGCGGCCGCCGCGCGCTCGACGGCCACCTCGGCGAGCAGCGGATCGATCTGGACGAGCACCGCACCCTCGTCGACGCGGTCGAGCTCCTCGGCGCCGACCTCGACCACGGGGCCCTGGGTCTCGGCGTAGATCTTGACGTCGCGACGCGGCTCGAGCACACCGGCCACCTCGACCGCCGGCTGGAGGGCCGCTCCTTCCACGCGCAGGGTCTCGACGCTTCGGACGACGACGCCCTCGCCGGCCGGTGCCACCCGCTCCGGGTCGGGAGCGGTCGCGAAGAAGAACCAGCCGAGGCCGAAGAGCGCGGCTGCCACCACCATCAGGGCGAGTCGGAGGTTCCAGGGACGCCGAGAGCTCGCGGTCGTCGCCGGCTCCTGCACGATGGAATCAGCCATGGGTGGCTCCTGTTCCGTCCGCGCCCGATGCGGGGCGGCTCGCGAGCAGCGGCGCCAGCAACGCCCGGAGCACCGCGCGCAGGCGCTCGGGATCGGCGTGGGCCGGGTCGAAGGTCGATCGATAGACGAAACCATCGAAGGTGGCCGAGACGGTGTCGACCCAGGCCTCGACGTCGAGATCTTCCGGGAACTCACGACGGGCGACGCCCGCCCGGATCAGTCGAGCGAGCACGTCGGACCGCTCGGCATAGATCGCGCGAAGCGCTTCGAAGAAACGGCGCCGTGCGGTCTCGTCGCGTACGACCACGCCCCACACCTGGTAGTTGACGCTCATGGTGTCCGTCACCGCGGGCAGCCCGCGCACGAGGCCCTCCATCCAGGCCTCGAGCAGGGCCGAGGGATCACCTTCTCGCAGATCCGGCGGCTCTCGTAGGGGACCTTCCGGCTCCGTGTAGGAATCGAGGACGGTCGCGAGGAACAGATCCTGCTTGTTCTCGAAGAAGTTGTAGAGGGTTCCCTTGGACACGCAGGCCGCCGTGGCGATCGCCTCCATCCGGGCGCCGTCGTAGCCGGACTCGGCGCACACCTCGCGGGCGGCCCGGATGATTCGCGCGCGCTTGGCACCCGCGGCGGGATCGCTCCCGTCCGACTCGACGAGGGGGTCGGCGCTCATCCTGTTTCCTCTCGGGCTCGACCCGGCTCGTGCGGCGCCTGGCCCACCCGGCTCCACGGTCCGAGCGATCGTGTGGAGTGCCTGGAAGGCCAGGAGCGGGTGGGGATGCGGATGGGTCTGGAGTCGGACCGTGGGCGCACGGGAACTGACCAGTCAGTACCATAGAGCGTTGCCGGTGCTGCGCAAGATCGCGACCCGAGCCCGTCGAATCCGACGGGCGGCGCCATCGGCCCCGTGCGTCCAGGGGGCCCAGCGCCGGGAGGGGACCCACATCGGGGCCCCCTTGGCTTGCGCGATGCGTCATCGCGGCCATGAAATCGTCCGAAATCGAGGATTCGGTCGGGACGAACGACATGTGCTCCCCACGGGGCACGCGCCAGCCGTCTGCGGGCCGACCGGCCGGCCACCCGACCGCAGGTGAGCGCTGGTGGGCCTGATTCGCCGCCTACTCGACGCCAGCGCCGTCACCCACGGCCGCCCAACCGCCACTATCCTTCCGGGCGGACGGCCCAACCCCCCGGAGGGAACCGCGGGGGAAGACGTGAACCGGCTTGCCAGCGTCTCCCGACGGGTCGGGTCGGCGACGGCAGACCGAGGCGACCGACACCGGATCCCGGCCCGGCCGGGTCGGGGAGCGGAACAGGGTCGAGGAGTCGGAACGGGTCGAATGGGTCGGACCCCGAGAAAAACACTGGCAAAATCAGCCGGAAGCCCTCAAACTTCCGGGCTGCTCGGTAGCACTGCCCGACCCGAGGTGTCCGTACACGCGCCCGGAGACGCCAGGTCGGGAGGTCGGAGTCGAATCCACCGGAGAGCCGAAAGCCCGTGCGGACAGCCGGCGCCGCCCGGCTGTCGCGAGGATTCTTCGCTCCCGCTTTCGTTCACGCTCGTGGAGCGGAACCTGCGGGACGCTCGGAGCGGTGGTCCGAGGGCAACAGGCCCAGCGATCGCGTCCGCGCATCCGACCAACGACGCACCGCGCAATTCGCTGCGAACGAGGCAGCAGGTTGACAATCGGAACCGGAGCTTTCCGGGCGGTATCCGCGTCGGTCGCGGGATCGCACCAGGCAGCTCGGAGGGATGGATCGAGTGAGAGCACAGGAACGAAACACGCTGGGCGTCGGTGAAGGTTCGACCCGTCGGACGACGGGCGTGACTCCGGCGCCCGCCGCGGACGAGCTGGATCCGGCGCGCGAGCGGCGACCCCTCGAGTCGTATTTCCAGGAGATCGGGGGCACCCGGACGCTGCGCCGCGAAGAGGAGGTGCTCCTCGCCAAGGAGCTCGAGGCGGCCACGGCCCAGCTCCGTGAGGCGCTCTACGCCATTCCGGCGTCGGCACGACACGTGGTGGCCCGCTGGGACGAGCTGCGCGCCATGTCCCACACCGGCGCCAAGCTGTCCGAGTCGGCTGGCGACGAGGAGACCGGCGAGATCGCCGCGCGCGTCGAGCGAGCTGTGAAGCGGCTGCGCAGCCTGCTCGCCGAGCGCGAGCGGCTTCGCAAGCGCGGCGGAACGGTCTCGGTCGAGAAGGTCGACACGCGGATCGCGCGGGAGCTCGGAGGCGCCCAGCTCTCGCTGGCCGTCCTCGCCGAGCTGCGCGAACGCACCGAGCGGGTCTGGAGCGAGATGGCGAAGACCCGGCGGGGCACCAAGCGCCTCGTAGCGCTCGAGTCGGAGGTGGGTGTCGACTAGGAGCAGATGCAGGCGC
>CAYYUT010000145.1:0-7929 GCA_964474935.1 uncultured Spirochaetales bacterium | reverse complement strand
CGCCGGGGCCTACGAGGAACGCGCCGACCAGGGCCTCGGCCGCCTCCTCCAAGCCTACGCATTCGGCGCCCCGCCGAGCTTCCTGTCCCTGTTCTCCGAGCTGAACAAGGCCGCGCTCGACGATCGCATCGGGACCGTCGTGCTGCGCATCCGCCGGCTCGGGATCGGGTGGGGCAAGGCACAGGAGATTCGCGATGCGGTCGGTCGCCTGCGTGACGCGGGCAAGCGGACCATCGCCGTGATCGAGGTGGAAGGCTACGGGGGCAACCTCGAGTACTTCGTGGCGACCGCCGCCGAGCAGGTGCTGGTGGCGCCCGGTATGCCGGCGCCGCTCGTCGGGCTGAAGGCCGAGTATCTGTTCCTCGGAGGGTTCTGGGAGAAGCTCGGAATCGAGGTCGACGTGCTCGGCATCGGGGAATATAAGGGCGCGGTGGAGACGATCGGCGGGACGGAGATGTCGGCCGCCAACCGCGAGATGTCGAACTCGCTGCTCGACTCGATCCAGGAGCAGTTCGTCGCGACGGTGGCGGCGGCGAGGGATGGGGTGGCGCCCGCCGACGTGCTCGCGGCCATCGACGAGGCGCCGATGTCGTCCGAGCGCATGCGTGAGCTCGGCCTGATCGACGGGGTCGAGCACCTCGAGACGCTCTTCGAACGACTCGGCGATGCGCCCCGCGTCGAGTCGACCGACTACGCGCGCGTCACGGCCGAGGACCTCGGCATCGAGCCCGCCGCTCACTTCGCGCTGGTGATCGGTGCGGGGAACGTCGTGTTCGGGTCGCCCGACACGGGGTCGATGGTCTTCGCTTCCGATCCGCTGGTCGAGGCGCTCGATGCAGCCGCCGCGTCCGACGAGTACGACGCCATCATCCTGCGGCTGGACAGCCCGGGCGGATCGGGTGCCGCGGCCGAGCTGGTGGCCGAGGCGGTCCAGAGGGCGAGCGAGCGCAAGCCGGTGATCGCGTCCTTCTCCGACCTGGCGGCGTCGGCGGCCTACTACGTGGCGGCCGATGCCGACACGATCGTGTCGAACGGGGGCACCTACACGGGATCGATCGGGGTGTTCGTGGTGCGGCCGTCGGCGGGTCGGCTGCTCGACAGTCTCGACATCGGATACGAGACCCTGCTCCGCGGCGAGCACGCCGATCTGCTCTCGTTCACCTCGGAGCTCACGCCCGAGACGCGCGAGCGCTTCCGGGCCGACATCCGGTCCGCGTACGACCGCTTCGTCGGACGTGTGGCGGCCGGACGCGACCTCCCCGTCGACGAGATCGACGCGGTGGCGCGCGGGCGCGTCTGGACGGGGGCCCAGGCGGCGCGCCGGGGACTGGTCGACGAGGTGGGCGGGCTCTCCACCGCCCTCGCCGCGGCCAAGCGTCGCGTGGGTGTCGACCCGGATGCGACGGTGCTGCTCTCGCCGCTGCCGGCTCCTCCCACCCTCGGTGAGCAGATCCGCAATGCGCTGCGCGCGCGGGCCCGATCGAGGATTCCCCTTCCCGAGGCGCTTGCCCCGCTCGAACGCCTGCTGGGTTGGCTCGACCGCATTCCGGTGCGCGAACCTGCATGGATCTCGCCGATCGAGATCGAGATCCGCTAGAACGGGGCGGGAGGCCTGGGCGTGAGACTGGAGAAGACGTTCGAAGTGAATCGGAGTCGCGACGACACCGTGGCCTGCGTCGGCGACGAGGCGACCCTGCTCGATCTCTTCCCCGACGGCCAGACCGAGATCGTCGGCCGCGAAGGCGATCGCATCACGACCCGCACCCGCTACAAGGCACTCGGGCGCGAAGGCGTGGCGACGTTCCACTTCACCCATCTGCTCGACGGCAACATCCGTTTCTCGAAGGTCTGCGACGGCAACGTCTGGAAGCAGCTCGACGGCGAGCTGAGCTTCGAAGAGCTCGACGGCGGGCTCACCCAGGTGCGGATCGAGATGGAGGGTCGCACCAAGGGCCTCGTACCCGAGTTCACGATCAAGGCTCCGATGCGCGGTCAGATCGAGGAGATGGCGTCGGCGCTCCGTCGGCGCATCGAAGGGGAGGGCTGACGGTGCGGATCGCGGCCCGCGATGGGGTCGAGATCTACGCCGAGGCCCACGGTGAGGGCATCCCGGTGGTCTTCTCGTGCGCCTTCCTGACGACTCACGAGAACTTCCGCGCGCAGGTCGACCCGCTCGTCGCGGCCGGTGCCCGCGTCATCCTGTGGGACTATCGGGGCCACGGCGCCTCGGACGCCCCCCCGGACCCCGCTGCCTACACCCTGGACGCCGTGGTCGACGATCTGGGTCGTGTGCTCGATTGGGCGGCCCCCGGACAGCGGGTCGTGGCGGCCGGGCTCTCGCTCGGCGGGCTCGTGTCGCTCCACTTCGCGCTCCGGAACCGGGATCGGGTGCGCGCGCTGCTCCTGATCGACAGCGGGCCCGGCTTCAAGAGCGCCGAGGGGGTGGCGCGTTGGGCCTCCCAGACGGAGCGGACGGCGTTCATGCTCGAGCAGCGGGGAATGGCCACCTACCTGGAGGGCAAGGCGGGCACCCTGGCCGTGGGACGCCGCCGCGAGCTCCCCGCCGCCCGGGCGGCCGCGGCGGCGATCGAGGCCCAGGACGAAGCGGCTCTCGCCCGCTTCGGGCGCGAGGTGGTGGCCGGGATTCCGGGCGTGATCGACGACCTGACGAGCCTCGACCTTCCCGCCCTCGTGCTGGTGGGCGAGGAGGACGACGCCTATCTGAAGGCCGCCGAGGTGTTGGCTGCCCGTCTGCCCCAGGCCGAGAAGCTCGTGCTCCCTCACGCAGGACACGTGTGCAATCTGGAGGAGCCCGACGCCTTCAACGCGGCGGTCGGCAGCTTTCTCGCATCCCTGCCCGCCGAGCCGGGTTCCTGAGGCGATTCTCGGGAGCGTTTCGGGGCCGTCGGGGCCAGCGGGCGAGGCCGGTGCCGCGGATGTCGTCGCGGCGCCCGGGAATCGCGCAACCTCCCCGGGGCGGACGGGTTTGCTCCGGTGCGGAGGCGGGTGGTGGACGCAAGTGACGAAGGCGTCCGACTCATGCTGGCGTTCCGCGAGGGTGATGAGAGTGCCTTCGACGAGCTGTTTCGCCGCTGGGCCGGACCCTTGCTGCGCTACATCGAACGAATGCTGCGCGACGCCGCCTCTGCGGAGGAGCTGGTGCAGGAGACCTTCTTGCGGGTGTATCGCGCGCGCGACCGCTACGAGCCCGAGGCCCGGTTCTCGACCTGGCTCTACCGGATCGCCACGAACCTGGCGCTGAACGAGCTGCGGCGGCCGCGGCACCGACACGTCCACAAGAGCGCGGATGGCGACCCGGAGTCGGGCCCGCTGCCGCTCGAATCCGGTGGGGCCCGCGTGGACGACGTGGTCCACGCACGCCGGGTGAGTCACGAGGTCGAGGAGCAGCTCGGCGCGCTTCCCGATCGGCAGCGCATCGCGCTGTGGCTGACCGCGGTCGAGGGGTTCTCGTACGCCGAGGTGGCGCGTAGCCTCGACACCAGCGAGAAGTCGGTGAAGGCGCTGGTCCATCGGGCGCGGTCGGCGCTCGCGTCGAAGCTGTCGGGAGGTGCGTCATGAGCCCCGAAGGTCGGGTGCCCGAGATTCCGGACGACGAGCTGACGGCCCTGATCGACGGCGAGCTCGGCGCCGAGCGGGTGGCCGAGGTGGAGCGGGCCCTCGCCGCCAGCCCGGTGCTCCGGGCGCGGCTCGAGCAGCTCCGGTCGGTGGAATACGCGCTCCGGTCGGTGCCGGTGCCGGAGCTCTCCGACGCGCGTCAGACCGCGATGCTCGCGCGCATCCGGCAGCGTGCGTCCGAGGAACCCTCGGAGGGTGCCGGGGACGCGGAACGCGCCGGGGCAGACGTGGTCCGTCTCGAGCGCCCACGGCCGCTGCGCGGAGCTCCCCGGCGGGTCCGGTGGCTGGCTCCGGCCGGGGTCGCCGCGGCCCTGGCGGCGAGCGTCGCGCTCCTCGTACGGGTCGGACTGCCCGGCGACCCGACGGACGATGCACCGACCCCGATCGCGCGGGAGCAGACGGCGCCGCCTGCCGATGCGATCGCGATCGCCGAGGCCGGCGAGCGCGCGGAGCCGGTGGAGGCCCCCGTGGAGGACCCGGCGCCGGGTTCCGAGCGGGTCGTGGAGCCGGACGTCCCGGAGCC
Source organism: uncultured Spirochaetales bacterium (assembly GCA_964474935.1). GTDB lineage: Bacteria > Myxococcota_A > UBA9160 > UBA9160 > JAFDDA01 > CAYYUT01. Next base: position 3,770 of record CAYYUT010000145.1, on the reverse strand, counting down.
CGAGGCGCCGCTGAAGCGGATCGCCGACGCGACCGAGCGCGGACCTGCCGCGACGACCCGGTCCGCGACCGATCCCGGCACGGCCGTCGAGGAGCCCACGCCGACCGATCCGCCGCGGGCTCTCGAGGTTGCCCGCGCGGATCGCCTCGTGGAGTCGCCCGGGTTCGAGGTGCCGGGCTTCCGGCCGGCCGGGCCGTCGGGCGAGTCGGCTTCTTCGGAGGCGAGCCTCCGCCAATCGTCCGGGACGACCGTTGCCCCCGAGTCCGCCAGCGAGACGCCCGGTGCGGTCGAGGTCGATCTTCTTGCGAGCGTCGAGACGGCCAGCGACGCCGAGCTCGACGCGGTCGCGATCGCGCTCGACTGGGAGACGCTGCGCGACTTCGAGGTCATCGACCAGCTCGAGCTGCTCGAGCTCATCGCCGATCGTGGTGAGGCCGGGCGAGGCTAGTCATGCAGGTTCGCGGATGGTGTCGCGCATGGCGGATCGGACTGGCCGCGGGTCTGCTCGGAGTCGTCTCGGTGGCGTCACCCGCTCTCGCCCAGGAAGACCCCGATGCGGCCTACCGAGAGCGGAGCGAACGCATCCGGGGCCTGCTCGAGCGCCGCCGTGCTCTCGAGCCCGAAGAGCGCAGGGCCGTGCGCGAGCGCCTTCGCGATCTCCCGCCCGAGGAGAGACGGCGTCGCATCGACGAGTTCCGCTCGCTCGACCCGGAGGTGCGGGAGCAGCTGCTCGAGCGCTGGCTCGGTCCGGGCGGTGGGGCCGAGCGTCGCAGCTTCCAGGGACGCCAGGAGCGGCGCGAATGGATCGAGTCGCTCGACCCCGAGACCCGGGGCGAGCTCAGGCAGCGGTGGCAGGATCTCTCACCCGACGAACGACGGCGCGTTCGCGACCACGTCCGCTCCATGTCTCCCGAGCGTCGCGACCGCCTACGTGACCGACTCTCGCGCTTTCGCGAGCTGCCTCCCGAGGAGCAGGAGGCCATGCGTCGCAGGCTCTCCGAGTTCCGGCGTCGGAGTCCCGAAGAGCGGGACCGTCTGCGCCAGAATCTCGAGCGCTGGCGAGGCATGTCGCCGGACGAGCGTGATCGGCTGCGCTCGGCGCTGCGCGAGCTCCGATCGCTCCCCCCCGAGGAACGGGAGGCGCTCCGGCGCGAACTCCGCGAAGGCCGCCGCTAGGTCCGGCGACCGTCCTCGTGCGAACGGCTGCGTTCCGGCCGCACGAGCGCTGCCCGGAGGGCTCGCCGACTCAGCTCTTCTTGACGAGCTTCTTGACGAGGCGCTTCGGGGGCGACTTCACCCCGAAGCGGGGAGCATCGAGCCGAGCGAGGCTCTGTTCCTTGTGCTCTCGTTCGTCGAGCCCGATGCGACGAAAGAGGTCGGCCTGCGTCTCGAAGTGCCCGTAGTCGTCCGCGAAGGCCCCGTCGTAGGAGCGCTCCTCGAGCTCGGGCCGCTCGGCGACGAACTCCATGTACTCGTGCTCCGCGTGATCCTCGAACTCGGCGTTCATGCGGTAGCTCATCCGCGGGCGCAGAACGTAGAGCAGCCAGCTGATGTGGTAGTACGTGAACGCCAGGATCTGGGGAACCAACACGAAGCGCACGAAGCCCTGACGTCGGCCCTCTTCGCGCAGGAGCTCCTCGATGATGAGCAGGTGCCACTGCTCGTTGTCCTGCTGGTGGCGCGACTCCTCCACGAACTCGAAGACGCGTCGGGCGAACTGGGGCAGCGAATGGGTGTGGGTGATGGCCACGTAGGCCACGTTCTCCCACGCCTGATAGGGAACCCTCGCCACCACCTCGAGCACCTTGAACTTCCGCAGCGTGCGCCGCCGACCGTAGAAGAGGTCCATCGTCAGGAACAACGCACGGGACAGCAGCCCATAGCGGAGTCGGGGCGTCTCGAGCGTGGCTTGTTGCTCTTCGTAGAGCATCGTCGGCTTCTCCCTGGCGCAACTCGAGAATAGCCGGAGGGCGTCCCGCTGTCCGACCGTCGGTGTCCAGGCTCCTGGACGTCCAGTCCGGCGGGAGTGATTCGATCGATCCCGTCGAGCTAGTCGGGCAGGGCATAGTCGTTGCGATCGTGCGGATCCTCGCTCAGGTACTCGACGAACTCCCAGTCGTTGCCTTCTGGATCGTGGAAGTAGACGCGCCTGCGATGCGGATGCGCATTCGGGACGGTGGAGTCCTCGTAGCCGGCCTCGTTCATCCGGGCCCGCAGAGCCTCGACGTCCGCGACCTCGTAGCCGAGATGGTTGAGGCCCGGCCGTCCCGAGTACGGGATCCAGGGCTCCGCGTCCTCGGCACTCGCCTGGTGGAGCGCCAGATAGGTGTCGTCCGTTCCGAGGTGGACGACCCGGGTTCCCGTGAAGCTGGTTCCTTCGAACCGGATCCGGAACTCGGGGAAGGCCGTCCGGACGAAGCCGACGATGGCATCGAGGTCGCGGACGGCGAGATTGGCGTGTTCGAGTCGTGCGGTCATGGGGCACCTCCTTCAACACCCAGGATCGGCTCCCCATGACGAAAGATCACCTCGATGGATATTTCATTGACAGGTTGCTATCGAAATGACCGCATGGACGACACACGAGCCAATCTGGCGGCCAACGTGCGGCGCCTGCGCGAGGCGCGAGGCCTGTCGCAGCAGCGCATGGCGGCCCTCTCCGACATCCCTCGGCCCACCTGGGCGAGCCTCGAATCCGGCGCAGCCAACCCGACGCTCGGGGTGCTCACCCGGGCCGCGGCGGCACTGCAGGTCTCGATCGAGGAGCTGATCGGGCCGCCTCGGACGGCGGCGCAGCTGGTCACGGCCAGCGAATCGCGCGAGAAGCGCCGACAGGGAGCGCGACTGCGGCCGCTCCTTCCCGAGGCGCTCCCTGGTCTCGATATCTCGCGCATGCAGCTCGAGCCAGGGGGACGCCTCGTCGGAATCCCCCACACCCCCGGAACCCGCGAGTACCTCACCTGCGAACGTGGCCGCGTGGTCGTGTTCGTATCGGGCGAGAAGTGGTCGCTCGCCGCGGGAGACTCCCTCGTCTTCCGCGGCGACCAGAAGCACAGCTACCAGAACCCCGACCCGCGCCGGATCGCCGTCGCGGTGACGGTGGTCTGCTTCGGCGCGACCGGGAGCTGACCGAGGCGCTCTCGTGCGAATCTCCGGTGCGGTTCCTACGCGGGCGTATCCTACACACGGACGAGGCTCGGATCGTCTCCGGTCAACGCCATCAGACGTCGGAGCCCGCCGCGCAGCGCGTGCGCATCGAAACCGAACGACTGCATGCGTTCAGCCAGGTGGGCGCTCTTGAGTCCGAAGTCGCAGAAGAGGACATAGCGTCGCCCGGGCTCGAAGGATCGGAAGGCGTGCAGTGCCTCCGTGAAGTCGAGATGGAGCGCATCGGGGTGGTGCCAGGCCTCGAACGCCGTCTTCGATCGGAGATCGATCAGGGTCGCCCCGCCGGGTATCTCGTCGACCTCGAGCGTCGGTCGCTCCATCAGCTCGAGACGCATCGCGGCGAGGTCGAAACTCTCGGCCATCGCGACGGTCCGATCGATCAGGTCGGGGTCGAGCTTGGCCTCTTCGCGCTCGATCTTTCCGAGCGAGGCTTGGGTGGCGGGTCGCCTCGGCACCATCGCGCAGTACTCCTCGACCGCGCTCGAGAGCTCCCGGGTTCCGCTCCGGCGGGCCAGCGCGAGGATCTCGTCCTTGTGGAACCCGACGAGCGGGCGGAGGATCGCCAGGTCGGTGGCGCGTCCGATCACGGCGAGATTCTGGAG
>CAYYUT010000144.1:0-7966 GCA_964474935.1 uncultured Spirochaetales bacterium | reverse complement strand
GGGGCGATAATAACATGTTCGGCAAGTAGTCGTTGGGCGTGATCCGCTCGACCGTGTGGATCGGGCCCGACGGCAAGGTGAAGAAGCACTGGAGGAAGGTGCCGAAGGCCGCCGACCATCCCGCCAAGGTGCTCGAGGCGCTTCAGGCCGACGACGACTGAGGCCGGCGGGGCGTCGCCGTCGCAGCGAGAGATGGCACCGGGCGAGCCCTTCCCCGACCCGACCGAGAGACTCCCGACCGGTCAGGCGCCTTCGCGTCGCCGGGTGACCTCGGCCCCCGGATCGGGGGGCAGCGTCATCACCTCGCGCGAGAAGTGGTCGACGAGGAAGTGGACCACGTCGCGCACGGACACCACCGACACGGGCCGACCCTCGCGATCGACCACCGGCACGTGGCGGAAGCCACCGAGGGCCATCCGGTTCAGCACGTATGCCACGGTCGCGCCGTCGGGAAGGCTCTCGGGAGAGCGCGTCATCACGTCGCCGAGCGGCAGGGTCGCCGGGTTCCGCCCGCCGTCGATGATCCGGTAGAGGACGTCGCGCTCGGTGAAGATCCCGCACAACGGCGAGTCGGCGCCGCCGCGCTCGGTCACGAGCACGCATCCCGTGTGCTCCTTCTGCATGGCATGCATGGCCTCGGCGACGGTCGTGGCCGGCGAGCAGAGGATCGGCGGCCGAGCCGAGAGCACCGAGAGCGGCTCCCCGAGCACCCGGGCGTCGAAGAAGCGCGCAGCCGCCTCGGGCGTCTCGAAGAGCTGTGATTCGAAGGGACCCGGATCGTCGGACATGGCGCAGAGCCTATCCCCTTCGCCGCCCGCCGGGAAGTCGCCTGTCAGCTCGTGGGATCGATGCCCAGGAGATCGCTGAGCCGGAGCAGCGAGTCGGGGGACCCGAAGGCCAGCACGCGGTCGCCGGCTCGCAGGGGGGTCGTGGCGTCGGGGCTCGTGGTGACGACGCCCGCGCGGTCGACGGCCAACACGTTGGCGCCGGTGCGCGGGCGCACCGAGAGATCGCCGAGGGTGCGCTCGCCCGCGAAGTCGTCGGGGACCTCGAGCCATTCGGCCCCCACCTGCGCGAGCAGCTCGGCCAGCCACGGATCGAGCGCCAGGCCGGGCGAGGCGCGCAGGGGTTCGTAGCCCTCCTCGCGAAGCTCGGCCGTGAAGCGGGCGATCGCACTGTCGGGGATCTGGAACACCCGGAGCGACTTCGCGATCAGGTCGAGCGTCGACTCGAACTCCTCGGCCACGACCGCGCTGGCGCCGGCCTCGAAGAGCGCATCGACTTCGGACACGAAGCGGGTCCTCACCACCAACGGGACGTCCGGGGCGAGGCTGCGAACGACCTCCGCGACGTGCTGGGTGGCGATCGCGTCGGAGATGGCGACGACGACGAGACGCGCCCGCGCGACGCCCACCCGGTCGAGCAGGGTCGAGCGCGTGGCGTCGCCGAAGACCACCGGCTCCTGCCGCGTTCCGGCCTCCCGAACCGATTGCGCATTGGCCTCGACCGCGACGTGCCGGATCTGGAGGGCCCGAAGCACCCGCGCGAGGCTCTGACCCGCGATCCCGTAGCCGACGACCACCACGTGGTCTTCGAGCTCCTCGGACGCAGGCTCCCCCGCGCCCGCCGCCCGTTCGACCCCGCTCGCGAGGAATCGCGCCACCGCGGGCGCCACGTCGAGCAGGAAGGGCGTCGCGATCAGGGTCACGAACGAGCCGGCGACGAAGACCTGCCCGAGCCGCTCGTCGAGCAGGCCCGCCTCGCGGGCCACACCGGCGAGCACGAACGAGAACTCGCCGGTCTGGGCGAGCGCGAGTCCGGCCAGGATCCCGAGCCGCAAGCCCTGGCGCAGCAGCCACGCGACGACGGCGAACACCACGACCGCCTTCAGCACCACCACCCCGGCGACGTAGCCCAGCACACTCGGCCACTCGCGCAGGGCGTCGACGGGATCGAGCAGCATCCCCACCGCCGTGAAGAAGATCCCGAGCAGCACGCCGCGAAGCGGGAGCACCTCGGCGAAGAGCTGATGCGAATAGGGCGACGTGCTCATCACCAGGCCCGCGATGAAGGCCCCGACCGCCAGCGTGAGGCCCATCTCCTCGGCCGCGACGGCCGACCCGAGCACGATCAGGAGCGCCAGGATGCTGAAGAGGTCGCGGGACCGCCGCGACAAGCCGCCCGCGAGGAGGGCCGGGAGGACGAACCGGGCCACCAGGAAGAAGACCGCCAGCGCGGCCCCCGCCCGGCCGAAGGCCAGCAACATCGGCCACGGACTCGCCGCGACGCCGCTCGCGATCAGGGGCACGAGCAGGAGCAGCGGCACGATGCAGAGGTCCTGGAAGAGCAGCACACCGAGAGCCAGCTGACCGTGGGGCGCGTCGATCTCGCCGCGGTCCGAGAGCAGCCGGATCACGAGCGCGGTGCTCGACATGGCCACCAGCGCGCCCAGCACGATGGCGGGGCCCGAGTCGAGCCCCGACCACACGGCGAGGCCCGCGACCACGACGAGGGTTCCGCCGACCTGCAAGCCACCCGCCAGGAACGAGCGCCGCCACATCCGTCGGATGCGATCGATCGGCAGCTCGAGGCCGATCTCGAAGAGCAGGAACACCACGCCGAGCTCGGCCAGCGCGCGCACCCGATCGGGGTCGGCGACGAGGCCGAGACCGCCCGGGCCGACCAGGGCCCCCATGACCAGGAAACCCGCCACCGAGGGCAGACCGAGGCGCTCGAACACCGCCACGCCCGCCGCGGCGATCGCGAGCAGGAAGATCAGCTCCTGGAGCAGATGCGCATCGCTCACCAGGGGCGGGCCGGACGGCCCGCCGGGCGAGCACGAGCCGGTCGGTGCATGGCGTCGCGACGGTCGCGGATGCGTGGGGCGGCCGCCAGCCCAGGCGGCCGCACACGGGACGTGCGCGGGTGCGTCGGGCGTCGCCCCACGTGCATCCACCCGACCAGCCGTCGGAGGGCGAGACCGACGGCGAATGGAAAACTCTTTCCGCATCCGTGGAAACGGGCTTCCCAGACCCGACGACGACCGGCTTCGTCGCACCCGTGGGTCCCTTCCTTCACCCGCTCTCCAAGCTCCTGCGGCTGCATCGAAAACGCGGAATCGCACGAGTTTCGCCCGAGTTGGTACGCCTCTTGCTCACTCGTCGGGCGAGCGCGAGGTCTCCCCGATCGGGAACCTCGCTCTCTTGGGAAGGGGAACCGCCCTGTGGGCGGCTCCCGTCTGTCGAATTGCGTCAAGGGGAGTCGCCACGAAAGGCGGCTCCCCTTGTTCTTTTTCTGGCCCGTGGCCGCGCGAATGGACGCGTCTGGCGACCGGAGCCGAGGGAGCCGCAATTCGATGATCGCCATCTGTACTCGACGCCTTCTGCTTGGAACCCTGGTCGCTCTCGCGACCGCATTCACGCCTCTCGCCGCGTCCGCCGCCCCGCTGATGGGCGGAATCGGCTTCGGCGGGGTGTTCGACCCGACCCCCGGCCCGGGACTCGACACCGCGACCGGCATCGTGATCGACAACTCCACCGCCGTCGTGTCGTCGGCCACCCTGTCGTTCGCTCCGGCATCCGGGCTACCGGCCACCTTCGCGCCTCTGACCTTCAGCCCGCCGGCCCTGCCGGTGTCGCCGCTGTGGAGCGTGATCGCGGGCCCGACCACCTTCACCTTCGACCTCGAAACGGTGTCGGTCGACTTCCAGGACGCCGACGAGCTCAACCTCTCCGGTCTCGGAACGCTGATGGCCACGGGCTTCGACGACACCCCGGGCTCCTGGACGTTCAGCGGGAACAGCTCCGGAGTGATCTTCACGTTCTCGAGCGCCGCGTCCCCCACGCCGGTGCCCGAACCCATGTCGCTGCTGCTGGTCTCGTTCGGTCTCGGGGGACTGATGGCGGCGGGCACGCGCCGCTAGCCGGCGCGCACCCCGCTTCCGACCACGACCACGACGGCTCGAGCTTCATGCCACCAGGAGGGGCAGCGACGACATGACGCGCACGATTCTTCGGAAGAGATCCACCATCGTCTGGCTCAGCATGGCGAGCTTCGCAGTGCTCGCCGCCAGCCCGGGCGAGTCGAAGGCGCTCTTCGTTCCCAGCGGCGAGATCGGATTCTGCTGCGGCACCTACACGCCGGTCGGAGGCGCCGATCTCGCCACGGCCACGGGGCTCGCCTTCCCGGCTCCGGCCCTCGTGCCGGCGGCCACCGGGAGCTTCACGCTCTTCTCCGGCCTGTCGGCGAGCTTCTTGGCCTTCGACTTCGCCCCGCCCTCGCCGGCCGGCACCCCGATCGTCTCGATCACCGGGCCCGGCACGACGGTCGTGTTCGAGGCCTCGTCGATCACGATCGACTTCCAGACCCCGACGGCTCTCGACCTGACGATGCTCGGCAACTGGACCGGGGTCGACGTTCAGGTCACACCGGGCTTCCTGAATCTCACGGCCGATGCGCTCAACGGCATCTTCGTGTACTCGGCCACCGGGGGGACACGGGTGCCGGAGCCGAGCTCCATCGCCCTGTGGATCATGGGCGTGGCCGGCCTCGGGCTCGCGGGTCTGCGACGACGGAGTCAGATCCGGTAACGGGTCTCGACCCAGCGGGGGTGGCCGAGGCTCAGGCACTCGGCGAAGAGCTTGACTCCGTGGTACGCGGTCGCGATTCCGAGTGCCGCGGGTAGCTCGGAGAGGGCGAGCCCGACCGCGCGACGACGGCGGAGGATCCGGGCCCAGGCCCGCAGGAGCTGGGTCCCCACCCGGAGCACGGCGCGCAGGTAGGCCAGCGGAGACCGGCCGCCCCCTCCCCGCTCGTACCACCAGGCGTGGTCATGGCCGTGGCACATGGCCCGATTCACCAGCTCGCCCCATGTCTGGGACGCCGGATGCGACACCGCGGCGTGTTCCACGCGGTAGACGCCGAGGCCCCGCGCCACCAGTCGACGCGCGAGGGCAGCGCACTGCCCGCGAAAGGTGGGCATCGCCGGGAAGGGCTCGGCTGCGGCCACCGAACGACGCAACGCAAGGTTGTTGGCGTAGAACTCCGGAATCGGCACGAGACGAGGCGTGGAGGCCGGCTGGTGAAAGATCCAGAAGGCCGAGAAGGCGCGATCCCACACGTTGTCGAGCGGTCCGACGAGCGTGCGTCCGCTCGCAGCGTGCACCTCGTCGCCCTCGAACGCCGCGAGCAGCGCCGAGAGCCACCCGGGCTCCGGGAGCACGTCGCAGTCGATCAGGACCACGATCTCTCCCTGCGATTCACTCACGCCCCGCGTCTTCAGCTGGTAGTAGCTCTGGCCCGGCGCAGGGAGGAACCGCTGCGCCACGTCGGGCGGATCGAACTTCGCGGCCTCGAGAACGCTTCGAACGAACGCCTCGGGAACGATGCGATCGTCGAACACGAAGAGGACCTCCGATCGAGCACGTAGGCCTGGATCGAGCGAAGCGATCTCCCGCGCCACCGCCGCGAGCATGGCTCGATTCCGATCGGCCTCGCTGATCAGCGCATTGTCCCATTCGATGACGAGCGACACACTCTCCGGAACTGCCATCGGATCCGGCCGTCAGGCGTGGGAGGGTCGGTCGAGGTGCAGGCGCTTGATCCATCGGGTCGACCAGCGCTTCACCTCGAGGACCAGCTTCGACGCGTACGAGGGATGCAACCACGAGAACTGGAGCATCCTTCGTTGGCCTTCGCAGGGAAGATGGCCGTGCCAGGAACGCGAACCGCGGGCGAAGAGGAGGAGCGTCCCTCCGCTCGGCTCCACCTCGGCGGCATACCGGCCGATGTCACGCCCGTCGCGGAGCAAGCGCAGCCGTCCCGCCTCGTGCGGCCACTCCGGCTCGAAGTAGAGCAGCGCCGTTGCGATCTTGGTCCACGAGTCGGTGTGGATCGCGCCATCGCTCGCCTGGCAGTGACCCCGGACCGAGATCGAGCGCTGGGCCGACGCGAGGTCGATCCGCAGCTTCCCTCCGACCGCCTCCGAGAACTCCGGCGACAGCAGGGTCTCGATCAGCTTTTCGAACTCGGGCCCGGGTACCAGCGAATCGAGGCCTCGGGGTCCGGGCGCGTCGATGCGCGGGAAGTCACGCAGCACGTCGCCGAGCCGTTCACGCGGGACGAAAGACGGCACGACGACATGCGGGAACGGATCGGTCTCGAGCGGCGTCGCCCTCAGAGCATCGTACTCGAGCATTCCGCGCCCTCCCTGGTCGCGGCCGGAACATAGGACAAGGGCGGTAGAGTGTCCGACGGGCCTCCGGTCGCGAGTCCGGTAGCCTATGCCGCATGCAAGAGACACTCCGGGACGGTGCCCGGGAGCTGCTCGTCGCCTGCCTCTGGCCGCTCCCCCCGAGCTGGCGAAAGGCGACCGAACGCTGGCTCCGTGGGCGCGACGAGTATCGCCGCCTCGGGAAGGCCGACGCGGTGGTCGTCTCGTGGGGGAAGAGCGGACGCACTTGGCTGCGTCTGATGCTCTCGCGGTTCTATCAGGTACGTCACGGGCTCCCGGAGACCGCCTTCCTCGAGTTCGACAACCTGAAGCGTGCCCGACCGGAGATCCCCGCACTCTTCTTCACCCACGGGAACTACCTGCGCGACTACACCAGCGAATGGGACACGCGCGATGCATTCCGCGGCAGGCGCACCGTGCTCCTCCTGCGCGATCCGCGCGACGTGGCCGTGTCCCAGTTCTTCCAGTGGCGCTACCGGATGCGGCCCCACAAGAAGTGGCTGAACGACTATCCGGTCGATGGCATGGAGATGTCCGTCTTCGACTTCGTGCGGCATCACCCGGCCGGCCTCGCCCGGGTGATCGGCTTCATGAACGCCTGGAGCGCTTCACTTCCTCGCCTCGGGCCGCTCCATGTCGTCCGCTACGAGGATCTGCGGGCCCAGCCCGAGAAGGAGCTGGCGCGCATCCTGGACTTCCTCGGGACGCCCGGGGAGCCCGACGAGATCGCAGATTCGGTCGCGTTCGCGAGCGTCGATCACATGCGCGAGCTCGAGACGCGCAACGTCTTCTGGCTCCGGGGGCGGAGAATGCGGGCCGGCGATCGCGGGAACCCCGAATCGTTCAAGGTGCGCCGCGCCAAAGTCGGCGGATACCGGGACTACTTCACGCCCGACGAGCTCGAGTCGATCGACGCCTACGTCGCCGAGCACCTGACCGACTTCTATCACTAGGAGCGGAGCACGCGGCGGCGCCTCAGGACAGCCCGCGCCGGGGCGGCGGCTCGGCACGCTCGAGCAGCTCGAAGGCGTCGGCGCGCAGATGTTGCGCCGCGATCTCCGTGCGCAGCAAGACCTCGTCGACACCGCCCTCGTCCAGGCACTCGCGGAGGAGCCCGAAGAAGAAGCGCTCCTGGCGCGGATCGGGATGCCGGCGGTAGCGCCCGGCCCCGCCGTGGCTCCCGAGCAGCGCCCGCCGTGCACGGCGCATCCAACCGAGGGGAGGAAAGGCCCGGGTGCGTTCCGCTGGCGTGAAGTCGACCGGCAGCCCGGTCTTCCAGGGCTGGGTCCAGCGCTTGGTGTTGTGGAGCATGCGGGTCTCGTCGGTCAGACGATCGAAGTCGTTCCAGCACGGGTCGAGCGGCCCGACGCTTCCCTCGGGCTCGGTCTGCAGCAGGACCCACTGCATGTAGTCGCGTTCGAACGCGAAGAGCTCCGCGAACTGGGTCTCGCAATGCCAGTGACGCAGGCGGGCGCAGTCGAGCAGCATCACGCTCGTGGCCCACCCCCCGATCCGGGCCTTGCGCCCCTTGGGCCGACGGCAGAGCACGGCGTGCCCGCCCATGTCGCGCTCGAAGAGCTCGAGGACGTCACCGACGGCGAACACATCGGGATCGATCACGATCGCCCTGCCCTCGTAGCCCATCTTCGCGCGAGGCATGAAGCGCACCCGCGTGAACGAATGCAGGACGTAGTTCTCCCAGATCCGCCCGATGCCGACACGCCGCAAGGGCTG
>CAYYUT010000143.1:0-7969 GCA_964474935.1 uncultured Spirochaetales bacterium | reverse complement strand
CGCCAGCTCGCGCACGGTCCGGGCCAGATCGAATAGCTCGCGCGCCGACAGCCCTTCGAACAGGGGAATCGCGCGGAGCTCGAGCGCGACCTCGGCGGGATGCATGCCCCGAGGGTCCTTCAACGAGACCGCTTCGGCCAGCGTTCGGGTCAGGAAATCCGAGTCCTTTCGGAGGGCGAGGCTGCTCTGCTCGGCCGAGGGAACCTCCTCCTTCAGCGCGCGCGCCGCGGCGCGGGCCCGATGGTGAGCCCCCCGCTCGTCGAGGAGCGGCATGAGCTCGGCCTCCTCGCGGGAGCCGAGCACCGACTCGAGGGCCTCGATCAGGACCGCCCGCTGGCGGCTGCCGCGGGACAGACGAAGCCGGTCGGCCAGATCGCAGAGGCGATCGTCGTCGCGCAGGGCGGCGAGCAGGAGCAGGGCGGTGTGGATGCCCTCCTCGGCGCGCTCCTCGAGGCGTTGCGCCACCAGCGCGGCCGCTTCGTCCCCCTCGAGCGCCGCCAGGTGGAGGGTCGAACGCCGCACCAGTTCGAGCTCGCGCTCGTAGACCGCGCGGAGCGCATGCGTCTCGACCTGGATCTCGCGCAGGATGAGGAGCAGCGCGTTGCGTCGGCTCCGAGCGCCGTAGGACAGCTCGCGGAGCAGCACGTCGGCGACGCCGGGGCCGAGAGCGAGCAGCCCACCGCGTGCGGCCTCGGCCAGGTCTTCGTCCTCGGAGGTCAGGTGTCGCACCATTCGGGGCGCCTCGTCCAGCAACCCGACCCGGGCGGCGTAGTGCAGGCGTGCGACCTCGAAGCAGGGCTGGTGGCCTTCGGGAAGCGAGAACAGGATCTGGCGAGCCTCCGACGCGGCCTCGCCGTGCACCCGCGCCACGTCGGCGAGCACCTCGGCGACCGCCGTGCGGTCGTCGGGCCAGTCGAGCAACCGCAGCACCAACTTGAGGCGTGACGACCAACGCTCGTCACGCCCCTGGAGGAGGCGGGCGCGTAGCTCTTCCCGGGCGATCTTGCGGGTTCCGTCGTCGACGCTCGCGACGGCACGCTCGAGCTCGGGGTCGAGATCGGGGATGTCGGGCGGACCGAGCCCGCGCGCGTGCAGGGCGGCCAGCGCGGCCAGGCGTACCGCCGGAGCGGGATGCACCAGCGCGCGCTCGAAGACCTCCATCCGGCAGGCCGCCTCCGGATCGCGCACGGTGAGCCGCCCGTAGGCCTGCACGAGGTCGGCGCGGTCGACGTCGGACAGGCTCTCGGGACTCTCGAGCACCGTGACCACATCGGCCGCGGCCGCCGCGTTGGTGACCACCTGGCCCGATGCGGCCGCGCGCTCGAGCACGAGGTCGAGCGTGTCGACGATCAGGGGACGCGTCACCGACGAGGCCTCGCGCGCGGCAGCGCTCAGGACCGGCACGGCCCGGCTGGCGTCGCCTTCGCCGATGAGAGCGAGGGCCACCCGCACCCGTTCGGGGTCGTCCGACCGGAGATGGGGCGCGAGACCACGCAGGGTCGGGCCGTCGAGCAGGTCGAGCGCGTCTTCCGAGATCTCGCCGCGGGCGGCGCGTCTTGCCAGGGGCGCCTGCATCAGCAGAGACGGATAGGCGCGCCAGATCACGAGGGTCGCCAACAGCCAGACCGACGCGATCGGAAGCGCGGCGTAGCCCACGAACACGGCACTCCCGAACCAGAGCGCCACGAGCGTCACGACATTGCCGAGCACGCTGGCTGCACGCTTCACCGGTCCCTCGAGGAGAGCCCCGCCCCGGGCGCGCATCTCGCCGGGAAGGAGGTTGTAGAGCACCCGGAGCGCCGGATCGTAGACGGCCTTGTCGTTGAGCTCGGTGCCCGCCTTGGCGGCGATTCCGGCGACGAGGCTCAGGCGAACCGAGAGCCCGACGAAGCCGAGCAGATAGATCAGGGGCGAGAGCGCCGCGGACAGCGGCACACCGATCCAACGATAGAGCCGTGTCGTCGCCAGGATCTGGGCGGCCAGGATCCCGAGGCCGAGCCAGCCACGGAAGGCGGAGAAGAGGGCGAGCAGTCGGCCGGCGCTGTCGTCGCCCTCGGTCGCCACGCGGGCCACGTGCGCGAACTGGAAGTAGAGCATCGGGCCGAGCAGTGCGCTGCAGGCCGTGGCCGTGAAGAGCAAACGGAAGAGCCAGCTCTCGCGCATGAGATTGCGCAGTCCGAGCCCCGAGCGGAAGCCCGACAGGCCCCCGACCGGGGCCACCGTCCGGGTCTCGGCGGCACTCCGCAGACGCGCGGGCGCCAGCGTGCGGAGCGGGAGAGCGGTCGCCGCCGCCGCCATGAATCCCACACTGCTCAGCAGGAGCAGCCGATCGAGCCCGAACAGGTCACCGATCGGCTTCGAAGCGAAGCTCCCGAGCGCGGTGCCGAGGGTCAGACCCGAAAGCAAGGGGGCGAAGAGCCGCTTCGCCTGACGACCGTGGAGCAGGTCGGTGACGGTGAGCCAGAAGAACAGGAGGGCGAGCGCCTCCAGCTGCTTGGAGACGATCAGGAGTCCGAAGAGCGTCGGAATCGAGCCGCCCAACACCAGCACCCACATGGGCACGAGCACGAGCGCGAGCCCGGCCAACACACGCGGGAGCATCCTCGGGCGATCGGCCTCCGAGGCGATCCGGGCCGCCAGGTAGGTGGTGACGGTGAGCAGGCTGGCGCTCACCAGGAACGCGACCGGGAGCCACTCCTCCGACACCTGGTCGAGGAAGAGCGTCATCGAAGCGTTCTCGACCGATACGTCCGACCAGCCGATCAGGAAGAGGGTGGCGGCCGACCAGATGAAGATCTGGGCCTCACCGGGCTCGACCCCGAAGCGCCTGAGCAGGGACTGCATCCCGGGCGACTCTATCACCCGGGGGCTCGGCGGCGCGACGCGACCTGGCGCAGGTGCCGATCCGGCAGGCCCGGGCCCTCGGATCGTCCTCTGGATACGAGCGCGACCGGCGGGTTCCCCGGAGCCGCTGGTCGGGCCGGCCCGCGCCCCCGGCCTTAGGGAGCCCGCCCGGGCCCCGGGGCTGGTATGCTCCGCCGCGATGGATCTCCGCCGCCCCGGGCATCTCGGGCTCCTTCTGCTGCTCGTCAGCCTGCTGTCTGCACCCAGCGCCCGCGCCGATCGCTGTGAGGAGGCCGGCGAGCTTCCGGGCGACGCCAGCCGGCTGCGCAGCTGGATCGAGGAGATGAAGCGCTCGCCGCGTGGACCCTTCTCGCGCATCCGGTGGTTCTGCGCCGATGGCACGGTCCAGCCGCCGCGTGCCTACGCCTGCCGCGATCACGGCGGCGGGCGCCAGCACGGCGAGCGCAACGCCAACGCGAACGCTCTTCGCGAGCGCGGCTACATGGTGGCGAACGTCCTCGCCGAGCTCGACCCGACTCCCTTCGTGGGTGCCGACGCCGACCTGGGGCCGCTCCGCGACCTGGTGCTCGAGCGATTCCTGATCGGGTTCGACGATGGCTGGATCTTCCGAGGCGCCCGTTCCTACCGCGGCGCGTTCCAGGCCGAGGACGAGGAGGCCGGCGCACGCCGGCTCGCCCTCGGGTTGCTGGCCGACCCGGCCTGGCGCGACCCGGGCCGGTTCTGGCTGTTGCGCGAAGTGCTGCGGTTCCTGCCGCTGAGGGGCGACCCCGCCACGGCCCAGCAGGTGCGGGACCTCGCCGCCCAGATCGCTGCCAAGGATTCGGGCTTCTCGGACCTCCGCGCGAAGATCCACAGCCAGCCCGATGCAGGCGATGCCGCACGCGTGCGGAGCTACGCCCAGACCTCGGCAGCGGCCGTCGTGGGCGACGGCTACGAGGAGCTGGCGGGACGCATCGAAGCCCTCCATCGCGGATCGCGGGCGCCGGCCATGATCGACGGCGTCGCCCCCAGGCTCTCCGACGCGAAGGCCACCGCGACGCTCCGCGCTGCGCGCGACCAGCTGGCGAGCGACGACCCCGATGTCCGACTCCGGGCCGTGGCCCGGCTCCTCGAACAGGTGAGGCGAGCCATGGCCGGCGCCGACGACGCGGCGGTCGCCCTCGACCTCGGCATGCTCTCGCTGGCCCTCGAGCAGGAGTTCTACGTGGCGGGGAGCGGGACTCTGGCCGCGGGGATCGACGGCACGCGCCGCGACCAGCTCGGCCGACTCATGGACGGTGCGCGCGCCCTCTACGGCTCGGGCTTCCTCTCGGACCGACAGCTCGGGGCGCTTCGGGACACCGTGGCCGAGCTCGAGAAGACCCGGGCGCTCGACGTCTCCGGCTACCGGGACACGGTCGACTACCTCGCTCGGGCTTCCGAGTGGTCGTCGGGGACGCTCCAGCTGAACTTCGGGGTCGCCATCGCTCGATGGCGGGCCCTCGAACCGAAGTCACCGGCCTATCTCCAGGATCGTCTGCGGGGCAGCCCTCTCCTCTACTACGCGGACGTGGTGGACGGCCTGGTCCGCGACGCCAACGAGCTGGCTGGCGTCGAACATCAGATGTTCGGGAACACGGTCGGGAGCGGCCTGCGTGCGCTCAACGCCGGCATTGCGCGCGGTACCCTGCACCGGTTCCGAGAGACGGAGGACGGATCGCACGACTCGGAGGGCATCTACCTGCTCCCCGAGACGGTGGGCGACCTGCCGCGCGTCGCCGGAATCCTGACCCAGGGCGAAGGCAGCTCTCTGTCCCACGTGCAGCTCCTGGCGCGCAATCTGGGGATCCCGAACGTGGTGGTCTCCGACGCCCTTCTCGGGCGCCTCGAATCGAAGATCGGCCAGCGGATCGCGGTGGCGGTGAGCAGCCGCGGAGTGGTCCAGATCGACGAGGACAGCCCGCGCTGGTCGCGGGTGCTCGGCGGCGACGGAGAGCAGGGCGACTACCAGATCCAGGTCGACCTCGACGCGCTCGATCTCGAGCAACGCGAGATCCTCCCGCTCGACCGGCTGCGTGCGCGAGACTCGGGGCGCCTGTCAGGGCCGAAGGGGGCCAACCTGGGCGAACTCCGCCATCACTTCGGGGATCAGGTCCCCCCTGGAATCGTGGTGCCGTTCGGGGTCTTTCGCGCAATGCTCGATCTTCCGCTCGAGCCGGGCGCTCCCAGCGTCTGGGAGTGGATGGAGGGCCAGTACGACGAGCTCGAGCGCGTCGCAGGCCAGCCCGAAGAGGACCGCGCGCGTCGTCGCTTCCTGGCGCGGCTCCGCCAGTGGATCGAGACGACCGATCCCGGGCCGGTCTTCCGCCGCAAGCTCGGCGCGGCCCTGACGCGCTGGCTCGGCCCCGACGGCAGCTTCGGCGCCTTCGTGCGCAGCGACACCAATGTCGAGGATCTGCCCGGCTTCACGGGAGCCGGTCTCAACCTGACGCTCGCCAACGTGGTCGGCACCGAGGCCATCATCGAAGCGATGCAACGCGTCTGGGCGTCGCCCTTCACCGAGCGCGCCTTCGGCTGGCGCCAGGCCAACATGGACCGACCGAAGTACGTGTTCCCAGCCGTCGTGATCCAGAAGTCCGTGAACGCCGACAAGTCGGGAGTGCTCGTGACGGCCGACGTCGAGGGCGAGGGCGACTACTACTCGATCGCGGCGAACTGGGGAGTCGGCGGAGCGGTCGAGGGCCAGTCGGCCGAGCAGCTCCGCGTGGATCCCGACAAGGGGACGGTGCGACTGCTCGCGCAGGCCACGGCCCCGTGCCGCGCGACGGTCCGGAGCCGCGGCGGAATGGCCCACGTCGCGGCCCCGCTCGGCGACCGGGTGCTCGAGCCGCAGGAGATCGAGGCGCTCCGGCGCTTCGGCCGGGGCCTCGCCCGGCGCTTTCCGGCCCTGCGTGGACCGGAGGGCGAGGCGGTTCCGGCGGACGTCGAGTTCGCTTTCAAGGACGGCAACCTGGTTCTCCTCCAGATCCGGCCCCTGGCGGACAGCCGCGAGGCCCGCAGCAACGAATACCTGCGGCGGCTCGATGCGAAGCTCGAGCAGCGGAGCTCGCGCAAGGTGGATCTCGACCGACGCCCGACCGCCCGGGCGAGCTAGTCGGCCCCCAGCGGGCGCGGCCTCCTCCGGCGCGCGGGGCCCCTCCGGACCGGACGGTCCTAGAAGAGCGACACCCGGCCGGACGCCACCTCTTCGAGCAGGTGGTCGCGGCGGCGCTTCATGGCCGAGATCTCCGCCCCCTTGAGCCCGATCTGCACCACGCCCTCGCCGCGGCGCATGCCGGCGGCCGTCGAGATGTTCTCGCCCGGCTCGACGTGGCGCAGCACACCGGCCGGGTCGACCCGCAGCTCGGCAAGCACCCCGAGCGACGCGAAGTCCTCGTCTCGGAGCGCGCGCACGCGCTCGATCGAGCTGCGCGGCAGACCGGGGAGACGCACCGTGTTCCAGTTGGGAACCAGGAAGTTGTGGATGAGCACCCCGAAGGCGATCCCGTTGTCGATCGAGAAGACCTGGATCCGATCGTCGTCGTCGTCCTCGTCGGTGCGCAGGAAGTTCGCGGCGCGTCCGTCCTGATGGTCGATCAGGATCCCCAGGATGTTGAGGTTGCCGAGATGGAAGCGGTAGGACGGATTCTTCTGGAAGAGCTCGAGATCATAGATGTCGTCGGGCTGGGTGACGTCCTCCAGCCAGAGCGAGAGCACTCCGAACACGCATTCGGTCTTCGGCAGGGTCGGTTGGGCGTTCGCGAGGATCGGCTTGTACGTCTCGAGCGAGATGCAGCGCGTGACCGAGGGCGGTACGAGATAGTCGTCCGGATCGAGGAAGAGCTTCTGGACCTCGTATGCGGCCACCTCGCGCCGGGGCGAATTGTTCCAGCCGTCGCCCCGATCCTGGGGAGCCGCCTTCCACTTCACCCAGAGTTCGAGCCCGTCCTTCTCGAAGCGGAGCTTGACCCGCCGCGCTCCGGCCACCCCGGCGGCGGTTCGTTTGGCCTCGACGATCTCGAAGGGCTCGAAGCGCAGCCGGCGCTCGGCCTCGGCGGGATCGATCGGGAAATGCGGGCTGCCAGCGCGCGCCGCGAGCGGGCCGACGAGCAGGCCGGCACAGGCCAGCGCCACCGCACGCCACCTCGCCAGACGGCGGGCACGATGCGGGATCCGAGTGCCCGGCGTCGCGGTCGCGTCCCCCGGAGGCTTCGCGGCGGCGTGGGACAGCGGCGGGGATCCAGGGTCTTCGCCCGGGTGGACGCGCTGGGATCGCATGCCGAGCAAACGTAGCGAAATCGGCGCAACCCGCGCGGCGCGAGGACTCGCTCGAGCCCGCAGGGGAAGCGCCGCTCCGGGTCGGCCGGGGCCCCGAGGACGCGGCGATGGAACGGGTTCAGCCGTCGCCCGCGCGCGACCGGTCGTCGCGCGACGCCATGGGCTGGTAGGCCTCGCGACGCGCCACCTTGATCAGGGTGCCTTCGCTCAGGGTGCCGTCGGTGAACAGGCCGTTCATCACCGCCGTCGTCTGGATGTCCCAGACGTTCCCGACGCGACGGCCCAAGGCCTGGAGCGTCTCGCCTTCCTGGGCTTCGACCACGCGCAGCCGCACCTCGTAGATCCGGCCCTCGAGCACCGGTGGCAGCGGTCGGAAGCTCCGGGCGACGCTCACGAACACACCGTCGAGATCGCTCGAGCCGCGGCCCGCGGCGAAGCCGATCAGCCGGAAGACCGACCCCTTGTAGGCGATGAAGGTCACCACCACCTGCGATCCGCCGGGTGCGTGTCCGTGCAGCCGATAGGCGCGGTTTGCTCCCAGCCGGACCGGCTCACCGCGCTCGACGCGCAGCCCTTTCGAGGCCTGATCCCGCATGTAGTCGTCGGCGGCCTTGCGAGGATCGGTGCCGGCCCCGTGGTGCTCGAGATAGACCTGCGCCTTCAGGCGCTGCGAGATCGCCCCGACCGCCGTCTTGGTGTTGTGGAGCTCCCAACCTTCGGGGAAGCGCATCATGAAGCCGAGCTCGGGGTGGATGAACCGGTCGCGCTCGAACACGCCTTCGGCCGCGCTCGAGCCGATGTGGAGACC
>CAYYUT010000142.1:0-7992 GCA_964474935.1 uncultured Spirochaetales bacterium | reverse complement strand
CGGCCCCGCGGTTCGCGGCCTCCATCACTCCCGGGCCTCCGCCCGTCACCACCACGTAGTCGCGACCGCCCATTTCGAGACTCGCGCGGCAGACGATGCGGCCGAACTCCCGGGCGACGTCGTAGAAGTGGCTCGTGGCGACCACGCGTTCGCAGCTCCGCACCCGTCGCTCGAGCGCCTCGTCGCCCGGGGCGTGGGCCAGGGCGGTGCGCGCCTCGTGCAACCGGCGGGCGGCGGCGGCGGGCTCGAGGATCCGCGTGCCCCCGAACACCACCACCGTGGAACGGATCTCGCGATCGCGCAGGGCGAGCTGGGGCTTCAGGTACTCGAGCAGGAGGCGCACCGCGGTAATGTCCATCCGCGCCAGGAAGTCGAGGTCGCGCTCCGCGAGCCGATAGGAGGCGTGATCCATGATCGCGTCGAGGCGCTCGGGCGCTTCCGGGTCGTCGACCGCTTCCTTGGGTGCGTCGGCCGGGAGCGGCTCGCGCCGTCGCGGCGGGATCGGGATCTCGTCGGGCTCCGATCGGTCGTCCATGGGGTCTCCTCGCGGACTGCGCGCGGGGGCTCAGCGCCGCTGGTGCGGGCGATCGAAGACCGTGCGCCCGGCGATGATGGTCGCATCGACCCGGATCTCGTCCAGACGCTGGGGGTCGGCGAGCGGCGACCGCGCGAGGATCACGAGATCGGCGAGCTTGCCGACCTCGAGACTCCCCTTGTCGGCCTCTTCGAAGTGCTGGTGGGCGGCGTCGATGGTGGTGGCGCGGAGGGCGCGCATCACGTCGATCCTCTCGGACGGGCCCACCACGACGTCGCTCCGTGTACGGCGCTGCACCGCCGACCAGACCAGCCGGAGGGGCTCCATGGGCACCACGGGCGCATCGGCGTGGATGGTGAACCGGATGCCCCGCTCGGCCGCGCTGCGGGTCGGACTCATGCGGGCCGCCCGTTCGGGCCCCATGAATCGCTCGCGGTGCCGGTCGCCCCAGTAGAACGTGTGCAGGACGAAGAAGCTCGGAACGACCCCGAGCGTCCGCATGCGATCGAGCTGATCCTCGCGGGCCATCTGCGCGTGGACGATCACGGGCCGGGCGGCCGGGCGGGGCTCGGCGGCCAACGCTGCCTCGAAGGCGGCGAGGATGGCGTCGATCGAGGCAGCACCGTTGCCGGGGACCGCGATCTGCCGGCCGGCCGAGTGATAGCGGCCGAC
Source organism: uncultured Spirochaetales bacterium (assembly GCA_964474935.1). Lineage (GTDB taxonomy): Bacteria > Myxococcota_A > UBA9160 > UBA9160 > JAFDDA01 > CAYYUT01. Next base: position 6,785 of record CAYYUT010000142.1, on the reverse strand, counting down.
CTGCTCGACGAGCGCGTCGCGAGGGATCACCGGATAGCCGCGATAGCTCGGATCGTCACCGGGCGGAACGAAATAGGGCTCGCTCAGATAGCCCGTGTAGCCCTGGATCGATCCGTCGGCGATGAGCTTGACGGCACCGATCCGGACCCACTGCGGGCGGCTGCCGATGCGGATCTCGCCATCGAGGAGGGCATCGGTCGTCTCGGGATCCGGCCAGAGCACGACCCGCAGGGGCAGCAGCCCGAGGCGGGAGAGCCAGTCGATCCCTCGAACCATCAGGGGGGTCGCCAACCCGACCTGCGCCGTCGTGACGCCCTGCTCCAGATAGCGTTCCGTGGCGAGACGAACGATGCGCCAGGCATCGGGGATCGATGGTTCGAGGACTTCTCGCGAGAGCGGATCGAGGGCCGTCTCCTCGAGGACGCCGGTCGGTGCACCGGTCGCGTCGCGACGGATGCGACCGCCCGTCGGGTCGGGCGTGTCGGGCCCGACGCCGATGCGCTCGAGGCCCGCGCAGTTAGCGACGCCCAGGTGCCCCGAGATGTGGACGATCCCGACCGGATGCCGTTCGGAGACCCGGTCGAGATCACGACGGGTCGGGTGCCGCCCCTCGGCAATCAGGCTGTCGTCGTAGCCCATCCCGATCACCCACTCGCCTTCGCGGGTCTCCTCGGCGCGCTCGCGGAGTCGTTCGACGATCTCTTCGATCGATTCGACCCTGCCGATCGGCGGGCTGTTCAGGTCGACGGCCACGGCGAAGACGCCGGAGCCCGGGAAGTGTCCGTGGGCATCGATGAAGCCCGGGAGCAGGGTCCGACCCTCGAGCTCGACGATCCGCGCGCCATCCAGCCAGGGGGCGACCGCCGCGTCGTCACCCACCGCCACGATCCGCGCACCATCGGTGGCGAGCGCGGAGACGACCCGATCGTTCGGGTCGAGCGTGATCACCTCGCCGCCCCGGTAGACGACCCGCCCCGGGCGTTCCGGGGCCAGCGCGAAGGCGACGCCGACGATGCAGGCAACGAGGAGCGCGAGGGCCGTGACGGTTCGGGAAGGCATCCGGACCGATTCTAGGCTCGGATGCCGCGCCCGGCGACGGCCCGACGCCACGCCGTACGCCTTGTGACGTGCGGGACGGTGTGTGCGATCACGTCGCGACCGGGATGCGCCACTGGCGGGTGTCGGGCAGGTCGCGCACGGCTTCGCGCTCGGTGGGGGGGCCCGCCTCGGGGTCGCCGCGCAGGTAGGCGGCGTCCTCGACGGTGTACTGGAGGATATAGGCTTTGCGGACCGCGCCGCTCTCGTTCGGACCGGTGGCGTGCGGGAGCAGCGACGAGAAGCAGAGGATGCTCCCGGCTGGCGCCTCCACCGGCGTTCCGTCGCGCCAATCGAGCGGTAGGGCCAGGCCGTCTTCGAGCTGGCGATGTCGGTAGGTCCCGCCCCGGTGGAGCCCGGGGAACACCCGTGGGCAGCCGTTGCGCACGGTCGAGTCGCTCAGGGCTACCCAGCACGTGAGGTAGCTCTCGGGCTCGAGGAAACCGTAGCCGTTGTCCTGATGACATGGGAATGCGCGCGGCGCCGCGGCGTGCTTGTAGACGGCCTGGTCCCAGAAGATTCGGACATCGGGTCCCAGCAGATCGTGGGCGAGCGCCTCGAAGGGTTGTCCCGACACGAAGCGGCGGAGCCAGGGCGACTGGGAAGCCGGGTTGTAGACGAAATGAATCGTATCGGCGCGAGCGATCAGGAATCGGCCGTCGCGACGTCGGCGCAGGTCGGCGGCGACGGCCGCTTCGAGCGGGTCGAGCTCGGCGGCGAGTCGTTCGAGTGTCGTCGCGTCGAGGGCCTTCTCGAGGCACAGGTAGCCGTCGCGGCCGAAGGTCTCGCGCTCGTCCGGCGACAGCCGGCGAAGCTCGGCGTCCTGGGGCCCAGGTCGCTCGACCAGCCGGGCGGGTCGGCTCCACGGATGACGGACGAGGAGGCTGGCATCGGTTCCGAGCGCCAATCCGATCCTCCCAGCCCCTTCTCCCCCGGCCTGCGCAGTGCGGAGACGTTGCGACGGCCGCCCGACATCCTCGCGACGCGACCCATCCCGTGTCGCCGGTGGTCTGGTTCGACGGGGCAGAGCCTACTGCACAGCGATTGCCGAGGCTCCCGCGCCAGTCCAGCTAGAGTTCTGGCGGAGGATCTGCGTAGCGGAAGCCTCCGGGCCGGAGATACCGAGGTCTCGGGGGCGCGGCCGGTCGCCGCAGATCGCTCCGAGACCAGTGGATTCCGGTGGAGGCATGGGCATGCTCCGTTCGAGCGTGGTGGGGGGTCTCTCTGCGGCCACGGTGGCCGTGGTCGCGTGGTGGGTCTGGGGCGGTGGCGCCGCCGAGCCAGGGGCCGCGCCGCCCGTCGGTGCGGCGCCGCGTACCGCGATCGGGAACGCACCGGACCTCGAGCGGGGTGTGGCCAATCTGGACTCGCGCATCGATGCATTGGCCAAGGCGCTCGAACGCGAGCGGCTCCGGCGCTCCTCGCTCGAGCGCGAGGTGGACGATCTTCGTCGCGAGCTCGCTCTTCTCGACGCGGGCCCCAGCGCCCCCGAGCTCGATGGCCGCGGAGCCACCGACCCCGATGCACGCCGTGCGCCCACCGGCAGCCTCGATTCCGATCTCCTGATCTCGGCGGGATTCTCGGAGCGGGAGGTCCGGAGCTTCGAACGACGGCTCGACGAGATCGAGATGGCGAGCCTTCGGCTGCGTGACCAGGCCAGCCGCGAGGGTTGGCTCGCGACGCCACGCTTCGCCGAGGAGCAGGCGCAGCTCTTCGAGGATCGACGCGCCACGCGCTCCGAGTACGGAGACGAGCTCTACGACTGGTTCCTCTACGCGAGCGGTCGGCCGAACCGGGTCTCGGTGAGCGAGGTGATCGGCGGATCGCCCGCGTCCGAGGCGGGTCTAGAGACGGGCGACCTGATCGTCCGCTATGCCGAGGATCCGATCCTCGCTCCGTCCGACCTGCGCGCGGCCACCACCTCGGGAGATGCGGGCGAGCTCACCCCGGTGGACGTTCGACGCGGGAACGACACGATCCGGCTCTATGTACCGCGCGGTCCGCTCGGGGTGCGGATCGACGCCACCTCCGCTCGGCCCGAGGATGCCGGAAACGGCTGAGCCCTGGTCCGAGTCCGACGTCGCACGCCGGACAACCTCGAGCTCGTCATCCAGGCTGCGCACGTGTGGCGCACGAAGGACGTGCGAAGGCGACGCGCCTGAACCACATTCATGGAATGCACGTCACGAGCGTTCGCGGATCGGAGCGCTGGTCGGCCGTCTCCCGCCTCCTGGGAGTGGCTCTCGCACTCCTGTGGTGCTGTGGCTGCGAGAGTCGCGAGGAGCGACGTCTCGTCGTGGCGGCGAACGTCTTCGAAGCGCACTGCTCCGGATGCCACGGCCTGCCGGGCTCCCCGCGACCGAGCGTCGCCGAGCTGGCCGCTGCCCCGCCCGATCTGACGCGTCTCCACGAGAAGTACGGAAGTCCACTTCCGCGCGAGCAGCTGGCCGCCTTCATCGACGGGCGCAAGCAGATCGATGCGCATGGATCCCGCGACATGCCGGTCTGGGGACAGCAGCTCTACGCGCATCTCCCCGACGCGCGTGGCGTCGAGGAGATGCGCGAGGGCACCATCGCACTCCTGCTCGACTACCTCGACGCCATTCAGGAGCGCCGAGAGGACCGCTGACGTCGGTGAGCCACGAGCCACGCGAGCCAGATGCCTGCGCCCGCGACCACGCCCATCCGGGGCTCGGGCACGTTCAACACGCCGACCGCGTCGATGTCGAAGCCCGCCGTCAGGAACTCGCCGCCGCTCGTGGTCGAGAAGGCGTCGAGGATCGGATTGGCCGGATCGGAATCGTCGAGGCGGCTCCCGTCGCCCGGAATGTCGACCAGACGTACGAACGAGATGTCGTCGAGATCGACGACTCCGGACACCACGAGCGGATCTGACAGCAGATCGCCGAGATCGAAAGGCGTGCCCTCGAAGGTCCGGTCGAATCCCGCGAAGCCGTCGACGTTGGTCGGATCGATCCCAGCGAAGTCGCGACCGAAGGGTGCGACCAGATCCGTACTCGGATCTCCGGTGCCCTCGGTCGTGAGCGACGTCGTCGGGAACCGGGCGAAGTCGACTCCGTTGGACGAGACCTCCACGAAGGCGAGCTCCGCGAACACGAAGCCCGTCGGGTCGGTGAAGTCGGGCGGCTCGAGGAAGTCGAAGGCATTCTCGAAGACGGCGAAGTCGGCGCCCGATCCGTCGACGATCGGTTGGGCGAAACCGAGGACGATCTCGCCCGCGGGCTCGCCGGCCGCCACCTCGCTCGCCAGCAGGTCGCCGAGCGAGAACGTCCCGCCGTCGGCCGGTCCGAGCGCGTTGCCGCTGTCGGACGCAGGGCTCGCGTCGGTGGCGAGGGAGAACGACACGACCTCGCTCGCCCAGGCCACGATGGCCGGGTCGCTCGCCCCGATCGGGACGTGCGTGAAGGGCCCGGCCTGGGCCACACCCGCCGGTGTCAGCGTCCCCCCGATCCACATCCATCCCACGACTGCACTACGTACTGCGTTCCATCGATCCCATCTCATCTCGATCCCTTCCCATGGGCGCACGGCGCCCGTTCACGCGTTGCAGAACGCGCGCGATCTCGTTGACCACGTACGATGTCGTCCGGGCGATCGCACGACCCGCGCCGCGCAACGAGCGGAGTCGCCTCCGCACTGCGCGAGCGAACACATCGCTCTCGAATCCCGGTCGACCCCGCTGGGCCGGCTGTCAGTCAGGAGTGGCTTCGGCCATCCATTCGCCTTCTCGTCACCGGAGAACAACGAAACCGCGTAGAAGGCCGGTCTTCTGGCTTCCGGATCGTCCTCACGTCGAACCTTCCCAGGCGTCTCGAAGCCTGCGACGGCCGGTATGCCGTCTCGTCTTCGCTCTGCCCAGTGGTGGCTCCCCCGACGATCCGATCGATCTCGTGTCTCCCGAAGGCCCGGAGCCCACGGCCAGCGGGCTCGTGGGTCGGACCCCAAGGGGGTACGAGGCTTCGATCCAGATCGGCGAAGGCGGCCTGTCGACGATCGTCCCCGGTTACAGCGACGGGCTCGCGCCGGACTCGCACCGGCTTCCCGAACACCTTCCACGGTTCTGCGCAATCACCTTACACGAAACCGATCATGGCTGTAAACGATCCGCCCCGTCGACGCCATGCGCTCGATCGGCCATGCTCGCCGCACACGGAGGCCGAGATGAACCGACACGCAAGTGTGTGGCGCGCATGTCTCGTCGCAATCGCCCTCGGCGTCGCCGGCGCGAGCTGCGTGCCGCCGATCCGCATCCTCGCGCCTGTGTCCGGCTCGCTCGAGACGACGCTGCCGATCGTCGTCCGCATCGATTTCTCGCAGTCCTTCGACCCGTCGACTTTCGTGGCCACCCTCGACGGAGAGGACATCACCGACGCGTTCACGCTGACGCCCGAGGGCAATCGCATCGTGGCCGAGGCGGAGGTCTTCATCTGGGAGCCGCTCCTCGACGACGTCGGTCACGAGATCGTGGCGAGCGTCGAAGCGCCCGATGGGAGTCTCCGCGAAGCCATTCGTCAGGTGTCGACCGACCTCGTCGCGAATCACGTGGTGAGCGCGATTCCTACCTCGGAGCCCGTGGTGGCGGGTCTCGCCGTCGAGGCGGGTCGGCTCTTTGCGGCGATCGGCCCGACCTTCCGTGGTGCCGGTCAGTCGATCGTTCGGATCGATGGCGCGGGCGAGACGACGCTCGCCGACGGATTCAACGCGGTCGCGGGCATGGCGGTCGATCTCGTGAACGACCGGCTGTTCGTGGGCGACAACGGTCTCGAGGCGCTCGGATCCGAGACGGGCGACACGCTCTACGCGATTCCCGCCCCCTTCGACATGCCCGATCCGCTGCCGCGTGCGCTCGATCTCGCCGTGCTCGCCGAGGGAAGCATCCCGTTCTTCTCCGATCTGACGCTCGATCCGGGCGACCCCACCGGCGACACGCTCTTCGTGACCGAGGCCAGCCTCCCGGGGCGCGTGCTCCGGGTGTTGGCGGCTGCTGGAACGGTCGAGGTACTCCAGTCGTCCTCGCTCGCCTTCGGGGCCGGCGTGGCCGCGACTCCTACGACGCTCTTCTTCGGGGATGTCTTCTCGCCGGGGACCGGTCGCGTCTCGTCCGTCGCCCTGCCGGACGGGAGCGGGCCTCGGACCACCCTGATCGAGGCGCTCGACGGCTTCTTCGACCTCGTGCTGGCCTCCGACGGCAGCCTGCTCGCCACCGTCTCGGCGATCAACGGCCCCTCGTCGATCGTCCGGATCGATGCGTCGAGCGGCGCGGTCCTCTCGGTGGTGGCGACCGGACTCGACTTCGCGACCGGCCTCGCGGAAGAGGACGGCTGGATCTACGCCATCGAGGGCGGGGTCGCGAAGCCGCGCGTCCTGGTCTTCGCTCCTCTCCCCTAGGCGGGCCTCCGCCGGTGGGCGGCTGCCCTGCCGGCAGGGCGCACCAGGCACCCACCGCGACCCGCCAGCGGCCAACCGGCAGGCATCGGCCGATCGCCGGCAACCCCGGTCCGCGGGCGTCGTCCGACGCGGGGCTCCGGGTTCAGTCGAATGTCGGAGGGCCCGAAAGGTGGGCTGGAGGCCCGCGAGAGGGTCGACGGGCCGCGTCGGAGGCGATGATGGGACGGATCTTCGGATGGCTGCTGGTCGTGGCCGGAATCTGGGTGGGCGTCGAGATCTAC
>CAYYUT010000141.1:0-7998 GCA_964474935.1 uncultured Spirochaetales bacterium | reverse complement strand
ATCGGACGGGCGGCTACGGCGACATCATCGAGGACGTCCACGCCGAGAACCCGTTCGCCTCGCTCAAGCTGGTCGAGATGAAACGAGTGGTCGGCGACACCATCTCGATGCTGCCCGAGAAGGAGCGACTCGTGATCTCGCTCTACTACTACGAAGATCTCAACATGAAGGAGATCGGCCAGATCCTCGGCATCACCGAGTCGCGGGTCTGCCAGATCCACACCAAGGCCGTCACCCGCCTCCGGTCACGTCTCAAGGCGATGTCGGAGCGCTGAGGAGACCCGCGCCTCCGCGACCCACTCGGGAGGTCGCGCCCGGCTGCAGCGGACCGGTCGGAGGGAACGAGTGGGCGGCGCTCGGCTCGCTGGGCGCCCCCGATCTTCGGGCGAGCGCGGGCATCGAGCGCCCGGCGCCGAGTACGGCGCGCCCCTGCCCCCCGGTCGGCGCCTCGGCCAGGCACTTCGAGTCCTTACGGCATCTCGCAGCGGACGAGGACCAGCGTCACGTTGTCGTCGCCGCCGCGGGCGTTCGCGAGGGCCACCAGATCCTCGGCACACTCCTCGAGACTCGCATGGGTCGCGACGTACTTCGCCATCTCCTCGTCGAAGACGTGGTTGGTGAGACCATCCGAACAGAGCACGAAGATGTCGCCCGAGACGGGCGAGAGCTCGAGCAGATCGGGCTCCACGGAGGGTCGAACTCCGAGTGCGCGCGTCAGGACATGGCGATGCGGGTGTCCGCGCGCGGCATCCTCGCTCAGCTTCCGACGACGGATCAGCTCGGCCACGAGAGAATGGTCGTCGGTGAGCTTGCGGATCACCCCGCCACGGACCAGATAGGCGCGGCTGTCGCCGACGTGCGCGAGTGCCACCCGACCCTCATGGGCCAGGAATGCCGCCAGGGTGGTCCCCATTCCCGCGAGCTCGGTCCTCTCGGCTGCGATCGAGAAGATCTCGCGGTTCGCGGCCGCCACGGCATAGCGAAGCCGTTCGGAGAGGCTCGCGCCCGAGTCGCGCAGGGTGTGAAGGGCCGCGAGCACGGCCTCGGCTGCCAGCTCGCTGGCCGTCCGCCCCGCCCGATGTCCGCCCATGCCGTCGGCGACCAGATAGGCCCCGAGTTCGGGCGCCAGCGCGTAGCGGTCCTCGTTGCTCTGACGCCGGCGACCGACGTCCGTCCGGGCGGCACAGGAGAGTCTCATCGGGCCTCGCGCCGGTGGGAGCGACAAGCGCGCGCGGCCAGCCAGCCTCACCACTATCGGACCCTCCCGGACGGGACTTGACTGGAACGCCACCGGAAGACGCAAAAACCGTTAAATTGATGCGCGTTCAGCGTCGATAGTGCGTGCAGACAGAAGGGCCGCGCTCCGGGGGGACCATGCCGAAGACCCTGCTTCTCGCCGACGACAGCGTCACGATCCAGAAGGTCGTGGGCATCAGCCTTGCGAACGAGGACATCCGACTCGTCACCGTCGACAACGGGGACGACGCCGTGGCCCGCGCGCGAGACGTGCAGCCCGACATCGTCCTCGCCGACATCGTGATGCCCGGGAAGAACGGGTACGAGGTCTGCGAGGCCATCAAGAGCGATCCAGGGCTCGTGTCGGTCCCGGTGCTGCTCCTGACCGGGACCTTCGAGGCGTTCGACGGCGAGCGGGCGCGCGCCGCGGGCGCCGACGGTCACATCACCAAGCCGTTCGAGGCGCAGGCCCTCGTCGACCACGTGAACGAGCTGCTCGCCCGAGTGGCCAGTCCGCCGCCGGCGCCGCCGGTCAGCGAGGACATCGCCGAGCCCGTGTCCGCGTCGCCCGTCGAGGGCCCGTCGCACGAGGATTCCGACGCCTTCGATTTCTTCGACGACGATGCGGCGGCCTCGCCGGGCGCTCTCGGCGGTCTGTCGCAGCCCGCTGAGATCCAGGCCGAGCCCCTCGCCTTCGGAAGCCCCGACCCCGACGAGCCCGCGCCCGCTCCCGGGCCGATCGAGTCGGGCGACGAGTGGCTCGCCCCGGCCGAGCGCTTCGAGGCCCGTCCCCGCAGTCTGGCCCCCGACGCGGGGCCGGATGCGGAGACCTCGTCGCTCGGAGGGAACGAACCGCTCGGCGAGACCCTCCCCACGTTCGACGCACGCGTCGGCGCGGGCGCTGCGACCCTTCCGGCGGGTCCGGCCTCGCTGACCTCCCCCGTGTGGTCGGGGGCCGCGCCCGAGCCCGAGGTCGAAGGACTCGAGACCGCCGAGTTCGCCACCGAGCCGCCGTCGGGCCCGATGCCGAATCCGGACGACAGCGGCTACGACCTCGACAGCGCCGATCTCTCGATGGGAACCAGTATCCCCGAGGCCTCACGGGCCGTGAGCTTCGAGCCCGAGGGCGCGGCGAACGACGACCACAGCCTGTCGGACGAGCCGGGAGAGGATCCGCTCGCCGGGCTCGACGGCGACGAATCCCTCCCCGAGGCGCGCGTCGAGGCGAGCGGCGCCGGGTTCGACCTGCACGTCGACCCGGCTCCCGACCCGGAAGAGCCTCCCCACGGCGGAGACGGCGTCACCGAGGACGAGTTCCCGGCGCGCATCCAGCACGCGGCGGTCGAGCGTCCGACCGTCGCCGACTTCCCGAGCGCAGCCGACGACACGGGCGCGAGCCCGATCGACGACGCCTCGCGGCGCCGCATCCAGGAGGCCCTCGAGAAGATCGCGTGGGAGGCCTTCAGCGATCTCTCCGAGACCATCGTGCGTCAGTCCCTGGCGCGGGTGGAAGCGATCGCCTGGGAGGTCATTCCCCAGATGGCCGAGGTCCTGATCCGCGAGGAGATCCAGCGGCTGGGGCAGGACGAAGACGACTCCTGAGCCGGCGGGACCGGCTTCGCCCGTCGCCGGGCTTGCTAACATGCCGACTCCTTGAGTGACGGCGCACGGACACTCCCGACGCGCTTCGATCCGGCACCCGTCGAAGCCCGCTGGTACCAGAACTGGATGGACCGCGGCCTGTTCGAGGCGCGGCTGGACGACCCGCGCCCGCCCTTCTCGATCGTGATCCCACCGCCGAACGTCACGGGTACGCTGCATCTCGGTCATGCCCTCAACAACACGCTCCAGGACGTCCTGGTGCGGCACCAACGCCTCGAAGGCCGCAACGTGCTCTGGCTCCCCGGCACCGATCATGCCGGCATCGCCACCCAGGTGGTGGTCGAGCGCGAGCTGGCCAAGGAGGACAAGACCCGCCACGACCTGGGCCGCGAGGCCTTCGTCGACCGGGTGTGGGAATGGAAGGCCCAGTCCGGCGCGCGGATCCTCGAGCAGCTCCAGGCCCTGGGAGCATCGTGCGACTGGTCGCGCGAGCGCTTCACGATGGACCCGGGCCTGTCACGCGCCGTGCGCGAGGCGTTCGTGCGCCTCTACGACGAGGACCTGATCTACCGCGGCGAATCGCTCGGCAACTGGTGCCCCCGATGCACCACCGTGCTCTCCGACCTCGAGAGCCCCTACCAGCCCGTGTCGGGTCGCCTGTACCGGATCGCCTACCCGCTGGCCGACGGCTCGGGCGCGCTCGAGGTGGCCACCACGCGCCCGGAGACCCTGCTCGGCGACACGGCGGTGGCGGTCCATCCTTCCGACGAGCGCTATCGCGCCCGGATCGGCGGCGAGGTGGTCCTGCCCCTGGTGGAGCGACGGCTCCCGATCGTCGGCGACGACTTCGTCGACCCGGAATTCGGGTCGGGCGTGGTCAAGGTGACCCCGGGCCACGATCCCAACGACTTCGAGTGCGGCCGGCGTCACCAGCTCGCCGCCATCAACATCCTCGAGTCGGACGGACGCATCAACCAGGACGGCGCCCCGTACCACGGGCTCGACGTGCGCGAGGCGCGCAAGCGGGTCGTCGCCGACCTCGAAGCCGCAGGCCTGCTCCTCGGCCAGGAGCCGCACGCCCACGACGTCCCGCACTGCGATCGCTGCGGCACGGTGGTGGAGCCCCTGCTCTCGGAGCAGTGGTTCATGCGGATGAAGCCCCTCGCCGCCCCGGCGCTCGCCGCCGTGCGCGACGGCCGGATCCGCTTCCACCCGAAGAGCTGGGAGAAGACCTACTTCCATTGGCTCGAGAACATCCGGGACTGGACCATCTCGCGGCAGCTCTGGTGGGGACATCGCATCCCGGCCTGGAAGTGCGGCGACTGCGGGAACTGGACCGTACGGCTCGAGGATCCCGACGCCTGCCAGGCCTGTGGCTCGGACGCGCTCCAACAGGAGGACGACGTGCTCGACACGTGGTTCTCGAGCGGTCTGTGGCCCTTCTCGACCCTCGGATGGCCCGACGCGACGCCGGAGCTCGAGCGCTTCTACCCGACGTCCGTGCTCTCGACCGGATTCGACATCATCTTCTTCTGGGTCGCGCGGATGATCATGCTGGGCCTGCACTTCATGCGCGACGTGCCCTTCCGCGACGTCTACATCCACCCCCTGATCCGCGACGCCCAGGGCAAGAAGATGTCGAAGTCGAAGGGCAACGTGATCGATCCGATCGAGGTCATGTCGGTGCACGGCACCGATGCGCTGCGGTTCACGCTCACCTCGCTCTCGGCGCAGGGACGCGACATCAAGCTGGCAGAACACCACCTCGAAGGTGGGCGGGCCTTCGTCACCAAGCTCTGGAACGCCGCCCGATTCACCCTCATGAACCTCGAGGGGTTCGAGGCCGAGCCGGCGGCCGCCAGCGCCCCGGAGGGTTCGATCTACGACCGCTGGATCACCACGCGCTTCGACGCGGCCCTCGAGGCCTACCGCGAGGCGCTCGCCGCCTACCGATTCAACGATGCCGCCTCGGGCCTCTATCAGTTCGTCTGGGGCGAGCTCTGCGACTGGTACATCGAGCTCTCCAAGCAGTCGCTCCAGTCCGGCGAGCCCGCGGGCCGAGCGGCCACGCAGGACACACTGGTCGGCGTTCTCTCGGGCTCACTGCTCGCGCTCCATCCGATCATGCCCTTCGTCACCGAGGAGATCGCCCGCGCGCTTCCCTCCGACGGCGAGGCCACCCTGCTCGAGCAACGCTATGCCGATCTGCAGGAACGCTTTCCCCGGCTCTCGCAGCGCCTGACGCCAGAGGAAGAGCGCGAGATGGCGGATTTCACCGAGATCGTGGGTCGCGTACGCCAGGTGCGCGGAGAGCTCGGCCTCCCGCCACAGACCCGGATCCAGGTGACCTTCCCCGAGAAGGCCCGCGCTCTCGTCGAGCGTCATGCGCGAGGTCTGTCGGCCCTCCTCGCCGCCGAGGCCCTGCAGGTCTCGGATGCTCCCCCGACCGCGACGGCCGCGGTGACCCAGGCGGCCGGGCACGCGATCGCCGTCGAGATCGACGACCCCCGATTCCTCGAGGACGAGCTGCGCCGGCTCGAGAAGAGTCGCTCCAGCCTGGAGAAGGATCTCGCCTTCGTGGCCCGGAAGCTCGACAACCCCAAGTTCCGCGACCGCGCCAAGCCCGAGGTCGTCGAGGCCGAGGAGGAGAAGCAGAAGCGACTGCTCGCCGAGGCCGACGCCGTTCGGGAACGGCTGGCGCGCGTGCGACCCCTGGTGGAATCGGGGCGGTGATCTCGGCCACGCTCGCCCCGCCCCGGCACCCCTGGGAGCCCCTGATCGAGCGGGCGCTCGCCGAGGACCTCGGCAGCGGGGACGTGACGAGCCGCTCCCTGATTCCAGCGGACGCCCACGGCCGGGCTCGTCTCGAGGCGCGGGAGCCCGTCATCGTATGCGGCCTCGCCATCGCCGAAGCCTGCTTCGAGGCGGTCGATTCCGACCTCGTGTTCGAAGCCCTGGCCGAGGACGGCGCCCGACTGTCCGCAGGCCAGCCGCTCGCACGGGTCGAGGGCCAGCTCGCCTCGATCCTCGCCGCTGAGCGAACCGCGCTCAACTTCCTGCAACGCATGAGCGGCATTGCCAGCCTGACGCACCACTGCGTCGAGCAGGTGAAGGGCACACGCGCCCAGATCCTCGACACCCGCAAGACGCTTCCGGGCTGGCGCGTCCTCGACAAGTATGCCGTCGCCACCGGAGGCGGCAGCAACCATCGCATGGGGCTGTTCGACGGAATCCTCGTGAAGGACAACCACATCGCCGCCGCGGGCGGGGTCGAAGCGGCCACGAAGGCCGTGCTGGCCCACGCCCCACCCCACCTCCACGTGCAGATCGAGGTCGAGTCGCTCGAGGACGCCCATATCGCGATCCAGCACGGCGCCTGCTCCCTGCTGCTCGACAATCTCGGTGTGGACGAGCTGCGCCGGATCGTCGAGCACGTGGGCGACGAGGTGCTGCTCGAGGCCTCGGGTGGCATCACCGTCTCGGATCTCCGGGCGGTGGCCGCAACCGGCGTGCACCGCATCTCGATCGGTGCCCTCACCCACTCGGCGCCAGCCGCCGACCTCGCGCTCGAGATCGAGGCCGGGGATTCGGGCTCGTGAAGTCGGCCGCCGCGGCCGTGCTCGGGATGCTCGCCCGCGCCCGAGGTGCCACCTGCTCGGGCGAAACGCTGTCGGAGTCGCTGGGCGTGTCGCGCGCCCAGATCTGGAAGCACGTCGAAGCCCTCCGAGGTCTGGGCTACGAGATCTCGGGCGAGGCCGGCGGCGGATACCGGCTCGTCGGGCGCCCCGATCGTCTCTATCCCGCCGAGATCGAGGCGCATCTCGAGACGCGCTGGGTCGGACGAGAGATCCACTACTTCGAGAGCATCGACTCGACCAACACGCACTCCTTCGATCTCGCGCGCGCGGGCGCTCCGCATGGGGCCGCCGTGGTGGCAGAAGGCCAGACGGCCGGACGGGGGCGGCTCGGCCGCAGCTTCTTCTCTCCGGCCTTCCGGAACCTGTACGTGTCGCTGATCGTCCGGCCCGAGATCGACGTGGCGGCAGCACCCACCCTCGTGCCCTGCGTCGCCGTGGCGGTCGCCGAGACGATCGAGGCCGAGCTCGGAACGCCAGGGCGCGTCACCATCAAGTGGCCCAACGACGTCCACATCGAGGGCCTGAAGAGCTGCGGGATCCTGATGGAGCTCGGCTCCGAGGCGGCCCGGGTCCGCTTCTGCATCCTCGGGATCGGGGTGAACCTGAACGTGGCGCGCGAGGAGCTGCCGGACGAGTTCCGCGCCCTCGCGACCTCGGTCTCGACCGCCGCCGGGCGTCGGATCGACCGGGCCGCCTTCACCGGTCGTCTGTTCGGTACCCTCGAGGACGTGCTCGACCTCCACGCCCGCGGCGGCTTTGCCGCCGTCCGACCGCGCTACGAGTCACGCTTCGCGATGCGGGGCGAGCGGGTCCGCGTCATCGAGGCGGACGGCCGCGAGATCCCGGGGCGTGTCGCCGGGATCGACGCCGACGGGGCGCTCCGACTCGCCCGCGACGACGGGTCCGAGGAACGGATCCTGGCGGGCGACGTGACCCTCGCGAAGCCGGAGCCGACGTCGTGAAGCCCACGGTCCTCCAGGTGATCGACATCGGCAACACGAACGTCTCGCTCGGTGTGTTCGACTATCGCGAGGGCGAGCCGCGGCTGTCGCAGCACTGGCGCCTCGGTACCCACCGCGAAGCCACCTCGGACGAGGTCGCGATCACCCTGCGATCGCTCTACGACCACGCCGACCGTGCGGTCGACGAGGTGACGCACGTGATCCTGTCGAGCGTCGTCCCTCCCCTGCTGCCGATCTGGGAGCGGGTCTGCCGCAAGCTCTTCCAGACCCAGCCGCTGACGGTCGGCCCGGGCATCCGGACCGGGATGCCGGTCCGCTACGAGAACCCGCGCGAGGTCGGGGCCGACCGGATCGTCAACTCGGTGGCGGCCCTCGAGATGCTGGGCGGACCCGTCATCGCGGTCGATTTCGGCACCGCCACCACCTTCGACTGCGTCTCGCGGCAGGGGGAATACCTCGGAGGCGCGATCTTTCCCGGGGTCCACGTCTCGATGGAGGCCCTCTTCTCGCGACCCTCGATGCAGCATCGCGTCGAGATCTCCCGCCCCAAGTCGGTGATC
>CAYYUT010000140.1:6434-8018 GCA_964474935.1 uncultured Spirochaetales bacterium | reverse complement strand
CGACGTGGTGGGTGGGCGGGTCTTCTCGTACCACGCGCTCTGGCACATCGTGGGCGGATTCGGGTTCGTGTTCTTCTGGGCCTTCAATGATGTGCGCTTCCACGGCGCCGGAGCGGCCCCTTCCGATTGACTACCAACCAACCGGTTGGTAGTGTGGCAGCTCCCAACCAGTTGGTTGGCCGCGCCCAGGGAGCTCCCGTGACAGACACCGACCCCGTCGATTCGAGCGGGACCCCGTCCGAACGCACCGCGCACGCCGGGACCTCTGCCCCGTCGGGATCCCAGGGCCGCGGTCGCACCGTCCGCCCCGGGTCGGCCCCGCCCAGCCGGCGGGGCTTCGCCGTCGCATTCCCCAAGGCCCTCGCGCGCATCATCGGGATGTCCGTCGCCACCCGCCTCGGGAGCTTCCGGTCCTGGCCCTCCGAGGCGGTCCTGATCGACGAGCCGTTGGCGCTCGCCGAGGAGCGCACCGCGCGGTTGCGTCGCATCTACGCGAACTGTCTGCGCGACGCCTGGGACGGGAACCAGGTCTTCCGCGAGGCCGTCGCTCGCCACGGCGGCATCCAGCTCGCGCACGACAAGCGGGTGGCGCTCGCCCATCCGATCAGCATGCTGATGTGGGGCGAGCTCGCGGCGTGGCACGTGGCGGCCGAGCTGGCCGAGCGTCTCGAAGACCCCGACGCCCGCATGGCGGCCTCGAGCCAGGTCTTCGACGAGGCGCGACACTTCTATGTGTTGCGCGACTACCTGGCACTGCTCCACGTGCCGGTTCCGAAGCTCGACACCTACTTCGCGATCGGAGCCCGGCGTCTGCTGATGACCCGGGACCTGACCGTCAAGCTCTTCGCGATGCAGATCATCGCCGAGGGAACGGCCCAGGCGATCTTCCAGTTCCTGGCCGAGGCGGAGATCGAGCCGGTGCTCTCCGAGCTGCTTCCCTACATCGAGCGGGACGAGGCCCGACACGTGGGGCTCGGCGTGCTTCACCTGCCCGAGCGTCTGGCTGCGCTCTCGCCCCGCCAGGCCCGTCGCGTCTCGGATCGCGCGAACGGCATCGGCGACCTGTTCGGCGCCACCCAACTTCGTTTCGCGGAGCACTACGCGACCCTCGGTGCCGATCCCCGCGAGCTCTTCCGTCGCGCGGATCGCATGCTCCTCGAGCTCACGCGCAAGCTCGGAACGGTGCCCGGGACCGATGGCGAGCTCTACCTGCGCGGGGTCGGGGGTTGGCAGCGAAGCGCGGAGGACGCCCCCGAGCTCGACATCGTGCTTCCCCGCGGAGGGGCGCCGAGATCCTTCGCTGCGCGCTGCTTCCGCCGTCTGGTCCACTTCGGAGCGCGCGTCCTCCCCGCCTGAGCGGTGGAGCGGCCGGGGTGCCCGCCATGCCGAGAGCGCCGCGATCGTCACGGCCCGCCTCGCCGTCCGCCTCTCCGAGGCGTGCACCGGCTCGGAGCGACGCCCTCGAAGGCTCCAAGCAGCGCATCCACCAGGCCGCGCTGCGCCTGTTCGCCCGCTACGGATACGAAGGCGTCTCGTTGCAGCGGATCGCCGCCGAGGTGGGACTCCACAAGAGCTCGCTCTTCC
>CAYYUT010000140.1:0-6424 GCA_964474935.1 uncultured Spirochaetales bacterium | reverse complement strand
AGCCACAACATCGCGGCGGTGCTGCGCACCAGTGACGCGGTCGGCATCCACAAGAGCTCGCTCTTCCACCACTACGCGGGGAAGCGGGAGCTCGCCGCAGAGGTCTTCCTGCAAGCGCTCGACCGGGTGCTCGAGATCCTCGATCCGCTGGCCGACGAGGCGGCGGGCGATGCCGAGGCGGTGTTCCCGGTCCTCGACCGGCTGGTGGATCACTTCAGCGACGCGCCGGAGGAGGCGCGCTTGCTGATGGCGCTGATCATCGCACCGGAGGACACCGAGCTGCACGAGGTCTTCGGGGGACGCGAGCCCGCGGCGGTCGCGGAGCTCTACGCCCGGCTCGCGCGCTGGCTCGAACGGGCGCGTTCGTCCGGGCGGATCCGGCGCGTTCCGATCCGACAGACCCTGTTCAACCTGATCGCCGTGGCTCTCTTCTATCCGGCCGCGATCGGGAGCCAGCAGCTGGTCGACGCACCCCTGCTCGGGAGCGACCCCTTCTCGGATCGGGCCCGCCAGATCCGCAAGCACGAGCTCCGCGTCCTCGTCCAGGGCGTCCTCGTCCGACCCGACTGCCCCCGCTCGCGCCGCGCGTCGCCGCCCGCGCGGCGCGGCCGGGCCCCGCCGGTGCTCCGCCCGCCGAGCCGAACGGAGGTGCCGGGCGGAGCCGACGCTTGACATTTAATTGATCGATTGATTAAATTGCGCCATGGCCACGAGCGAGAGTCGAGCGGCAGGGCGCAGGGCTGAGAAGGCGAAATCCGCGGGGTCTCGGGACGCCTCCGGCACCCCGAGAGCACCTGAGATCCGGGGGCCCGGGCGGCCTGTGCGCAATGCCACGACGGGTCGGGACGCGGCGCTGCCGGTGCGGGCAGCGCTGTTGACTGCGGCCGGGCCGCTCTTCGCTGCCCGCGGCTTCGACGGGGTGTCGATTCGGGAGGTGGCGCGCTCGGCCCACGTCACCCCGGCGATGATCCACTACTACTTCGGCGACAAGCAGGGTCTCCACACGGCCTGCTTCGATGCCACGCTCGATCATCTGCTCGGTCGGATTCGCGCAGCATCGCGCGCGGAGGCCACGGGCGGCGACGTGATCGGTGCCTTCGTCCGGACCGTCGTCCGGACGCTGCGCGAGGATCCATGGATTCCCCAGCTTCTGATGCGCGAGGTCCTGATCGAGACCGGGCGCCATCGGGCCCGCTTCGTCGAGCGCTATCTCCGCCGCGTGGCCGAGCTGCTGCCCGCGCTGCTGTCCCGACAGATCGCGGAGGGTCGCCTGCGCGGGGATCTCGATCCGCAGCTCGCGACGATCTCGCTCGTGGGCATGTCGGTCTTTCCAGTGCTGGCGCGGCCGGCGATCGAGCCGGCCTTCGGGCTCGAGTACGACGAAGCGTTCCTGGAACGGCTCGTCGTCCATACGGAGCGGCTCTTCGGGGAAGGAGCGGATGCGAGCGAGCGTTCGCGAGGAGGTGGCGATGGCGAGGCATGAAGCGCGGGCGTCCGGGCGCCTCGCGCGGGCCGGCTGCCGCGTGGTCGTCACGATCGGCCTCCTGGGGGTCGCGCTCGGCTGTGGGCTCGACCCAGACCCGGTGATCGTCGGGACGCTCGAACGCGATCGGGTGGAGCTCGTGGCCGAGGTCTCGGAGCCGATCGTCGCGATCCACGTTCGCGAGGGCGACCGCGTCGCGGCGGGCCAGCTCGTCCTGAGGTTCGACGACGAGCGAGCCCGCGCCCAGGTGGCGCGCGCCAGGGGCTCTGTCGAGCGTGCCCGAGCGCGCCTGGCGGAGCTCGAACGCGGGCCACGCTTCGAGCGGATCCAACAGGCCCGTGCGCTGCTCTCGGGCGCCGAAGGCACGCTGCGGACGTCGCGCCGCGATCTCGAGCGGGCGGGCGAGATGCGGGAGCGTCGGGTGACGAGCGAGCAGGCCCTCGACCAGGCCCGCGCGCGCTACGAGGAGGCGCTCGCGCGGCGCGACGAGCTGCGCGCCCGGCTTCGCGAGCTCGAGCGCGGCACGACCGACGAAGAGCTTGAGCAGGCGCGGGCGTCGGTGGCCGAAGCGCGAGGCGTCCTCGACGAGGCCCGCATCCAGCTCGAGCGCATGTCGCTGGTGGCGCCGGTGGAGGGTCGGATCGACGCGCTGCCCTACGAACTCGGCGAGCGCCCGCCGGCCGGTGGCGTCGCGGCCGTCATGCTGTCGTCTCGTGCTCCCTACGCCCGCATCTACGTCCCCGAGCCCCTTCGGGCGCGCGTGGCGACCGGCGCCGCGGCGAAGGTGGAGGTGGACGGCCTCGAGGGGGCCTTCGACGCCCGAATCCGCTGGGTGTCCCACGAGGCGAGCTTCACGCCCTTCTACGCGCTCACCGAGCGCGACCGGGGCCGGCTCGTCTACCTGGCCGAGGCCGACCTCCTCGGAGAGCGCGCGGCCTCGCTCCCGACGGGCATCCCGGTGGTGGCGCGAATCGACGCGGCTGGCAGCGAGCGGGCCGGGACGGACGCCGTCGGCGAAGAGAACTCGGGCGGCGAGCGCTCCGGGGGTGTATCGGCTGCGAGGCCGTCGGCGGGGGACCCATCGGCACCCGATGGCTGAGCCGGCGATCGAGACGCGCGCGCTCACGCGACGCTTCGGCGACTTCGTCGCGGTCGACTCCGTGACGCTCTCGATCCCGCGCGCGCGGATCTTCGGCTTCCTCGGCCCGAACGGCTCGGGAAAGACCACCACGATCCGGATGCTCTGCGGTCTGCTCGAGCCGAGCGCAGGAGGCGCCGAGGTGCTCGGTCTCGAGGTCCCCCGCGATGCAGAGGAGCTGCGACTCCGCATCGGCTACATGACCCAGCGTTTCTCGCTCTACGAAGACCTCACGGTGCACGAGAACCTCGAGTTCCTGAGCGAGATCTACGCGCTGCCGAAGTCGGAGCGAGGCGAGGCGATCGGACGCAAGGTCGACCAGTACGATCTCTTGGATCTTGCTGCGCAGCGCGCGGGGACCCTCTCGGGGGGGCAGCGCCAGCGTCTGGCCCTCGCGGGCGCCACCCTCCACGGCCCCGAGCTGCTCTTCCTCGACGAGCCGACCAGCGCGGTCGATCCCGAGAGCCGGCGTGATTTCTGGGAGGCGCTCTTCGAACTCGCCGACGCCGGCACCACGATCCTGGTCTCCACGCACTACATGGACGAGGCGGAACGTTGCCACGGGCTCGCCATCCTCGATCGGGGCCGGTTGGTGGCGACGGGTGCTCCCCGCGACCTCATCCGCGACATCGCGGCCGCGGTCGTCGAGATCGAGACCGAGCGCCCGCGCGCCATCCATCCCGCCCTGGCGGACCGGCCCGAGGTGATGAGCCTCACCCAACTCGGAACGCGGCTGCACGTGCTGCTCGACCCCGCGCTCCCGGAGCCCGCGGCCTGGGTGCACCGGAAGCTCGAGGCAGCCGGACTCGAGGCCCGCGTGTCGGTCGTGCCCGCGAGCCTCGAGGAGGTGTTCGTGGTGGCCACTTCGGCGCGCGTATCCGGACGCGCGGGCGACGCGGGCGGCTCGCCGTGATCCGGTGGCGGCGAATCCTCGCGATCGTTCGCAAGGAGTCCCGGCAGCTCCGACGAGACCGGCTCACCTTCGGAATGATCTTCGGTCTCCCGGTCGTCCAGCTCCTGCTCTTCGGCTACGCGATCGATCAGGACGTCCGGCACCTTCGCGCCGCGGTCGCTGACCAGGCGGGAACGGCCCGCGCGCGGGGTCTCGTGGCCGACGCCGAGGCCTCACAGGTGGTGGACGTCGTCGCCGAAGCGCCCACCGCCGAGGACCTCGAGACCCTGCTCCGCCAGGGGCAGGTGTCGGTCGGCATCCTGATCCCGCGCGACTTCGAGCGCCGGGCGGCCGACCCCGCCCGGCCCAACGCCCAGCTGCTCGTGGACGGAAGCGATCCGATCGTGCTCCAGGCGGCCCGGAGCCTGGCGCCCCTCCCGGTGTCGGGAGGGCGCCCCGATCTTCCCGCGGCCGACCGGGCCGAGACCTTCGCCGTGCGTGCCTACTACAACCCCGAGAGGCGCTCGGAAGTCAAGATCGTTCCGGGCCTGATCGGCGTGATCCTGACCATGACGATGGTGCTCTTCACCGCTGTCGCGATCGTGCGCGAGCGCGAGCGCGGGAATCTCGAGCTCCTGATCACGACGCCCGTGCGGACCGACGAGTTGATGATCGGGAAGGTGATCCCGTACCTGGGAATCGGCCTCGTGCAGGTGACGCTGATCCTCGCGCTCGGCGTCGCGATCTTCGACGTCCCGGTGCGGGGCGGACTGGTCGACCTCTACGTCGGCGCGGCGTTCTTCGTGGCGGCTTCGCTCGGCGTGGGGCTGCTGCTCTCGACCCTCGCCCAGACCCAGTTCCAGGCCTTCCAGATGACCATCTTCTTCTTCCTCCCCTCGCTCCTGCTCTCGGGGTTCATGTTCCCCTTCGACGGGATGCCCCGCGTCGCCCAGCTCTTCGCCGAGCTGCTCCCGCTCACGCACTTCGTGCGCGTGGTGCGTGGCGTGCTCCTCCGGGGTGCGAGCCTGGCCGATCTGCACCGCGAGCTCTGGCCGATGCTCGCCTTCTTCGCGGCGATGATGACGCTTGCCGTGCTCCGCTTCCGCAAGCGCCTCGACTGAGAGGCCCTCCATGCGATCCTCGACCGGGCTCGGGCCCGCCCCCGCGGCACCGTGAGCCTCGCGACCGCGAGGACCGCCTCGCGGGCTCCGAGCGGCCGGCCGGGCCCCCAGAGGCTAAGGTGGGCGCGTGTCGCGCGCCCGGATCATTCCCATCCGCCTGCTGACCACACTGGCGACTCTGGCCCTGCTCCTCGGCACGCCGGCTCCCTGGGCGGCGACGTCGCGGGCCGAAGCGGGTTCCGTCGCGGGCGATGCGCTGCCCCGCGGGCCCGAAGTGGTGCGGCGGGTGAATGCGCGCGACGACGGACAGCGTCTGTCGCAGACCCTGATCATGCAGCTCGTCGATTCGCGCGGGAGCGTCCGGGAGCGCCGTACCCGCAACCTCCGCAAGGACTTCGACGACGGGCGCCGCTCCCTGATCTTCTTCGAGACCCCGAAGAACGTGAAGGACACCGGCTTCCTCACCTTCGACTACCCGGCTCCCGATCGCGAGGACGACCTGTGGCTCTATCTGCCCGCGCTCCGCAAGGTGCGGCGCATCGCCACGGCGGATCGGGGTGGCTCGTTCGTCGGCACCGACTTCAGCTACGAGGACATCAAGCTCGGAACGCGCCTCTCGGCCCACGACTACGCCTGGAAGACGCTCGGGCGCGAGCCCTGTGACGAGCTCTCCTGCATCCTGATCGAGGGAAGCGCCGTCGACGACGAGACCGCCGACGAGCTCGGTTACGCCCGCCTGAAGGCGTGGGTCGACCCGGAGATCTGGATGGTGCGGCGGGCCGAGTTCTGGGACGAGCACGGGCGCCCGCTCAAGCAGGTACGGGTCGGCGAGATCCGGCGCGTCGACGGCCGCTGGACACCACACCGCCTCGAGGCCCTGAACCATCGGAGCGGCCATCGGACGATCTTCCGGATCGAGGATCCCGACTACGAGGTCGAGCTGCCCGACGACCTGTTCACGCGACGGTCGTTGCGGCGTGGCCTCTGAGTGGCGTCGGGGGCGCGGCGGCGCGGGCCCCTCGGTGTCGCCGTCCTGCTCGCCACGGTGCTGGCCGCCGGTGCGGCCTGCGCCGACCTCGACCCCCTGGCCTGGTGGTCGCAGCACGCCACGCTCTCGACCCAGGTCGATCTCGAATGGGCGATCGACACGCACTTCGGGGCCACCCAGAAGGCCGAGCTGATCGTCACGCCCGAGCTCGAGCTCGAGCTCCCGGCGGGACTCGACCTGACGGCGATCGTGCGCCTGCGCGGAGACGCGTTCGACCGGATCGAGCCGGGACGCCCGACGGAGCACGAGCGATCGAGCATCAGTCGCCGGCGCCAGCTCGGGAACCAGATCGATCTCGAGCTGCGCGAGCTCTATCTCGACGCCTTCCTCGGGCCCGTCTTCCTGCGTCTCGGCAAGCAGCAGATCGTCTGGGGGCAGGCCGACGGTCTGAAGGTGCTCGATCTCGTGAATCCCCAGACCTTCCGCGAGTTCATTCTCGACGACTTCGACGAATCGCGGATCCCGCTCTGGACCCTGAACCTCGAGGTGCCCGTCGCACCGCAGGCCACCTTCCAGCTCGTCTGGATCCCCGACCCCACCTTCGATCAGATCCCCGAGCCCGGCGCACTCTACGAGTTCACCTCGGACACCCTGATCCCGGAGGCGCCACCGGGCGTCCCGGTGACCCTGACCCAGGTGCGACGACCGCGAAGCCACTTCGAGGACTCGGATGCGGGCTTCCGGCTCTCGGCCTTCGTGGGCGGATGGGACCTGAGCTTCAACTACCTCTACCACTTCTTCG
>CAYYUT010000139.1:0-8037 GCA_964474935.1 uncultured Spirochaetales bacterium | reverse complement strand
GGCCAGGCTCGTCGCCATGAAGGTGACGGCCGAGGTCGTGGTGAGCCGCGACAGGAAGTTCCCGGCCCCGCGCGCTCCGAACACGGTCGAGCTGGCACCGCCACCGAACACGGCACCGATCTCGGCGCCCTTGCCCCGCTGCAGCAGCACCGACACCACGATGACCAGGCAGACCATCACGTGCAGAACCGTCAGGAAGGTCGTCAACCTGCGCTCCGTCCCTTCGCGCCCCGCTCGGCGCCCTGGCTACCCCCGGCCGCCGCGGACGATCTCGGCGAAGCTCTGAGGGTCGAGGCTCGCCCCGCCCACGAGACCACCGTCGATGTCGGGCTGAGCCATGAGGGACGCGATATTAGCGGGCTTCACGGATCCGCCATACTGGATGCGCATCGCATCGGCAGCGGCGCCGAACTGCTTCGTGAGCTGCTCGCGGATGAAGCCGTGGACCTCCTGGGCGATCTCCGGGGTGGCCGTCTTGCCCGTGCCGATGGCCCAGACGGGCTCGTAGGCCACCACCGCCTCGGTGGCGCGTTCGGGAGGGATCCCGGCGAGGCTCACCCGAAGCTGCTCCTCGCACACCCGGAGGGCACCCCCCGCCTCGCGCTGGTCGAGGGTCTCGCCGATACACACGATCGGTCGGATGTCGCGGGCCAGCAGGGCGGCGGCCTTGGACGCCACGAAGTCGCTCGACTCGCCGAAGAGCGAGCGGCGCTCGCTGTGGCCGACGATCGCGTAGGCGCAGCCGAGCTCCGCCAGCATCGCCACCGAGACCTCCCCCGTGAACGCGCCCTCGGGCTCGGGGTGGACGTTCTGTGCGGCGAGGTGGACGTTCGAGCCTTCGAACGCCTCGGCCAGGGTCGAGAGGGCGGTGGCGGGAGGCGCAACCACGATCTCGACGCCGTCGATGCCTTCCACGAGGCCCCGGAACTCGCGCGCGAAGTCACGGGCCTCGGCGCAGGTCTTGAACATCTTCCAGTTGGCCGCCAGGATCGGGGTCCTCACGCATGCTCCTCGAGGGCGGCCACCCCGGGCAGGGTGAGCCCCTGGACGAACTCGAGCGACGCGCCGCCGCCGGTCGAGCAATGGGTGATGCGATCGGCGAGGCCCAGGCGGTTCACGGCGGCGAGCGAGTCGCCACCGCCCACGATCGACGTGGCCGGCGAATCGGCGATGGCCCGGGCGACCGCCTCGGTGCCCTTGGCGAATGCATCGATCTCGAACACGCCCATCGGGCCGTTGGCGAACACGGTACGGGCCGCGCCGGCTTCGCGGGCGAATAGCTCGGTGGTCTCGGGGCCGATGTCGAGACCCATCCAGCCTTCGGGAATCTCCTTCACGACGCGTGTGGGCGCTCCCTCTTCGAGCCGTTCGGCGACCACGTGATCGACCGGGAGCAGGACGCGGCGTCCACTTCGTTCGGCACTCTCGAGAATGCGGCGGGCGTCCTCGATCCGGTCCTCCTCGACGCGCGAGCCGCCGGTGGCGGCTCCCTGGGCCCGGAGGAACGTGTACGCCATGGCCCCGCCGACGGCGAGCGCGTCGGCCCGCTCGGCCAGCGCCGCGAGGACGGCCAGCTTGTCGGAGACCTTGGCCCCCCCGAGCAGGCAGAGGAAGGGGCGCTCGGGCTCGAGGGCGACGGCGAGCTGCTGCATCTCGCGTTGGAGCAACAGACCAGCCGCGGCCCGCTCGACGTGGGGAACCATGCCGGCGGTGGATGCGTGCGCTCGGTGTGCCGTCCCGAAGGCATCGTTCACGTAGTCGTCGGCGAGCGCGGCCAGCGCGCCGGCGAAGGCCGGATCGTTGCCCGTCTCGCCCGCGTGGAACCTCAGGTTCTCGAGCAGCAGGACGTCACCCGCGCCGAGCGCCTCCACGGCCTGCTCGGCGATCGGTCCGATGCAGGCCTCACAGAATGCGACCGGGCTGTCGAGAAGCTCCGCCATGCGGATGGCGACGGGACGCAGCGAGAGCTCGGGCCGGTCCTCGCCCTTCGGGCGTCCCAGATGCGAAGCGACGACCACGCGCGCTCCCGCGTCCCTCAGGCGCTGGAGGGTCGGGAGCGAGGCGCGGATCCGGGTGTCGTCCCCGACCACGCCGGCCTCGATGGGGACGTTCAGGTCCGATCGGACGAAGACCCTTCGCTCCCGGACGCCGGCGGCGAGCAGGTCGTCGAGGCTCTTGACGGCCATCGGATGCTCAGTTGGCCATGCGCAGGGCCAGGTCGATGCAGCGGCACGCGTAGCCCCATTCGTTGTCGTACCACGAGAGCACCTTCGCGAAGTTGCCGTCCATCACCTTGGTGTAGGCCGAGTCGAGGATCGAAGAATGCGGGTTGCCCCTGAAGTCGATCGACACGAGCTCCTCGTCCGACACCTGCAGGATGCCCTTCATCGGGCCGGCAGCGGCTTCGCGCATGGCCGTATTGATGGCGTCGGCGTCCGCGTCCTTCTTGAGCTCGACCGCCAGATCCACCACCGAGACATCGGCGGTGGGCACGCGCATGGCGAAGCCGTCGAGGCGCCCCTTCAGGTGCGGCATCACCAGACCGATCGCTCGCGCGGCGCCGGTCGAGGTGGGAATCATCGATTCCCCGGCTGCGCGGGCGCGCCGGAGATCGGAGTGGGGCAGGTCGAGGATCACCTGGTCGTTGGTGAAGGCGTGGATG
This sequence comes from uncultured Spirochaetales bacterium, assembly GCA_964474935.1. GTDB lineage: Bacteria > Myxococcota_A > UBA9160 > UBA9160 > JAFDDA01 > CAYYUT01. The sequence continues at coordinate 5,375 of CAYYUT010000139.1, read as the reverse complement.
GTCGTCATCCATCCGCGTCCGATTCCCCAGCCGTCGTCGAGCACCTTGGCGACGGGCGCGAGGCAGTTCGTCGTGCACGACGCGTTCGACACGATCCGGTGGTTGGCCGCGTCGTATTCGCCGTCGTTCACGCCGAGCACGATCGTGACGTCGGGGTCGGGCGAGGGCGCGCTGATGATCACGCGCTCCGCGCCGGCTTCGAGATGCTTCGAAGCCTGCGCGTGCTTGCGGAAGATGCCGGTCGACTCGACCACGATCTGGGCGCCGAGGCTCTTCCACGGAAGCGCCGCCGGGTCGCGCTCGGAGCTGACGGCGATCTGCTTGCCGTCGACCACGATGGCATTCTCGGTCGACGAGACCTCACCGGGGTAGGGTCCGTGCACCGAGTCCCACTTGAGGAGATGGGCGAGCGTCTTCGCATCGGTGAGGTCGTTGATGCCGACGATCTCGATGTCCTGATCCCGCGCCGCTCGGAAAACGAGGCGCCCGATCCTTCCAAATCCGTTGATCCCGATGCGCGTAGACATGAACGTTCCTCCAGCGGTTTCGCGGGGCTAACGTAGTGCGTCTGGTGGCAGGAGGCACGCGTGCTGGTGGGTAGCGGCATCGACGTGATCGAGGTTGCGCGCATCGAGCGCATTCTGGCGCGTCGGGGCGAGCGCTTCCTGCGCCGCATCTTCACCTCGCACGAGGCGCTGACCCGCGGTGGCGTCGCAACGCTGGCCCGGGCCTGGAGCGTCAAGGAGGCGACTCTCAAGGCGCTCGGAGCCGCCGATCCGATGTCCGGCGCCCGCTACCGCGAGGTCGAGTACGTGGCGGGGCACCCGCCGGGCACGGGCGCGGTCCGGCTCTCGGGCCGGGCGGGGAGGGCGGCCGAGCGCGCGGGGGTCACACGCTGCCACCTCGCGGTCGATCACGACCGACGCTGGGCCTGGGCCTGGGTGGTGCTCGAAGGGTCCGACGCGTGAGCGCGCGCAGCGTCGCATTCGTGGCGGTGGTGCTCGCGGTCGCGGGGCTCTGGCTCGTCGTGCGCTCGCCCGAGCCGCCGGGCGAGAGCGTCGCCGCTGCGCGAAGCCGGGAAGGCCGCGTCGAGGTGGCGGGCATCGACGCGCCCATCGACATCCTTCGCGATCGCCGCTGGGTGCCGCACGTGCTCGCCGGCTCGGAGCTCGACGCCTACTTCGGGCTCGGGTTCGTGCACGCCCGCGACCGCGGCGGGCAGCTCCTGCGTTGGCGCCGGGCCGCCGAGGGCCGAAGCGCCGAGGTCGACGGGCCTGCGGCGCTCGCGGCAGACCGGCTCGTCCGGACGCTCGGCCTGGGAGCGCTCGCCGAGGACGAGGCCGGGCGGCTCGGGGGCTTCGCGCGCTCCCGTCTCGAAGCCTACGCCGCGGGGGTGAACGCAGGCCTGCCGCCGCGTGGGCCGGACGCTCCCGCCGAAGCCCCGTGGAGCGTGCGTGACTCGCTGGCCGTCGTGAAGCTCTTCGCCTGGGGTCTCGACGGGGCGCTCGATGCCATCCTGGTGCTCGACGACGCGATCGCCGAGCTCGGGTCGGCGCGTGCGCTCCCATTCTTTCCCGGGAACGCGGGCGAGATTCCGCCGCTGCCCCGGATCGCGACCCACTCCCTGCCGTCTCGACCGGTCGCGGAGCGCTCCGGGTTCAGGGACCCCGTGCGAGCCCTTCTGGGTCTCGACGCGCCGGGGATCGGCAGCAGCGGCTTCCTCGTGGCCGGGGCCCTCAGTCGCAGCGGGGCTCCCATCCTGGTCGCCGATGCGCATCTTCCGCCCCAGGCGCCGCTGCTCTACCACGAAGCGCACGTCAGCGGAGGGTCGCTCGAGATCGCGGGCGCCAGCCTGCCGGGGGCTCCGGTCTTCTGGATCGGACACGGGCGCCGCGTCGCCTGGGCCGCTCTCCAGGCGCCCGTGTCGGTGGTGGACGTGTTCGTCGAGACCCTCGACCCCGACGATCCGACCCGCTTTCGAGAGCGCGGCCGCTGGAAGGACACGTCCGAGCGCACCGAACGCTTCGACGTCCGTGGGCAATCGCCCGTCCGACTGGTGGTGCGCGCCACGCCGCGCGGCCCGCTCCTCGGCGGCGTCCTGCCGACTGCGCGCGAGCCGCTCTCGCTCTCCTGGCCCGGGGCCGTCCCCGGCAACGGTATCGAGTCGCTCCTCCGGATGGCGCTCGCGTCGGATGCCGCGGGGCTCCGCCGGGCGCTCGCTCGCCATCACGAGCCCGCGCTCTGGTTCCTGTACGCCGACCGCGAAGGGCAGGGCGGCGTCCAGCTCGCGGGCTTCGTGCCCGATCGGCCGCAACCCAGTGGATGGGTCCCGGTGCAGGCGGCGGTGGGGCGCGACTGGGCCGGGCGCGTCCCGTTCTCGGCGCTGCCCCATCGGCGGCTCGGTCGGGGGCACCCCTGGATCGTGGTGGCCGACGACGCGGCCAACGACGGTGGCTCCGCGCCGTTGGAGTGGTGGTGGCAGCCCGGCGCGCGCGCCGAGCGTCTGCGGGCGCTCCTCGACCGTGTGCCACGCGGACGGCCCCTCGATCTGCGAGCAGCGGCGTCGCTCGCCTTCGACGTCCGGTCGCCGCGTGCGGGTCGGATCGTGTCGTCGGTGCTGGCCCTGGCCGGAGATCTGTCGGGGCCCTACAAGCAGGAGCGTCAGGCTGCTGGTCTGCTCGAGAGCTGGGACCTCGAGTCGGCGGCGGGCAGCGCCGGGGCTGCGCTCTATCACGTCCTGATGAACGGTCTGGCGGTCGAGCTGCTCGGCCAGACGCTCGGCGAGGATCTCTTCGAGCGCTACGTGCGTCTGCCTTCCGCGAACCCGATCGCTCTCGTGGAGAACCTGCTCATCGATGCCGACGAGCGCTTTACGGGGGACGACCGTACGGCGGTGCGCGACGTCGTGCGACGGGCGTTGCGCGAGAGCTGGCTCTGGCTCGGGGTCCATCAGGGCAACAATCCGGCGCGCTGGCGGTGGGGAGCGATCCACAGCATCTCGTTCGCGCCGATCGGGTCGGCCGCGTCGGGGGACCGCGCGGGCCTCGGTCCGTTCCCGATCGGTGGCGATCGCCACACGGTGTCTGCAGGCTGGTACGACCCGACCCGGCCGTTCGCCGTCGAAACGGCCTCGCTCTATCGCTTCGCCCTCGACCTCGGCGAGATCGACAAGGCGCTCACCCTGCTGGCCCCGGGCCAGACCGAGCAGCCCGACGACCCGCACTACGCCGACCGCATCGAAGCCTGGCTGGCGGCGCGCCCTGGGCTGCTGCTCACCAGCCGCGTGATCCTCGAGGACGATCCGGCGGCGCGCTTGCGGCTCGAGCCGGGGCCGTGAGCCGCGAGATCTGTTTCGTCGAGGTCCCGGGCTTCTACGCCGAGGTCGAACGCCGCGACGACGTCGCGCTCGCTGGACGTCCCGTCCTGGTCGGCGGCGACCCGCGGAAAGGCGGCAGCGTCCAGTCGGCGAATGCCGCCGCACGCGAGGCCGGGGTCGTGTCCGGCATGTCGATGGTGGATGCGCTCGCCCGCTGCCCGCGCGCCAAGGCCCTCCGCACCCGGCTCCCGCGCTACCGGCGCGTGTCGGCCGAGCTCGAGGCCTGCCTGCGCGAGCGGGTAGGGGCCATCGAACCCGCGGGTCTCAGTGCCGCCTTCCTCGAGGTCGAGGCGAGCGACCCCGAGGCGTTCGCGCTCGCGCTGGTCGACGCCGTGGCGACGGAGCTCGGGCTGCCGCTGCGGGTCGGTGTCGCGAGTGTCAAGTTCCTCGCCCGACTCGCGGCCGAGGAGGCGCCGGTGGGTGCCTGTCGCCGGGTGGCACCGGGCGACGAGGCCGGCTTCCTCGACGTGCTTCCGGTCCAACGACTTCCGGGCGTCGGCCCGGCCACCACCGAGCGTCTGGCGAAGCTCGGCGTCCGGACGATCGGTGAGTTCGCCCGGCTCGAGCGCGCCGAGGTCGACGGGGCGCTCGGCAACCACGGTGTGGGATCGTGGCAGCTGGCGCAGGGGCGCGATCCGGCGAGCGTGCGGCCGGTCCGACACCGGAAGACCCTGAGTCTCGAGTCGAGCTTCGACTCGGACGAGCTCGACCGCTCGGCGATCCTGACCAAGCTCGAGTCCCTCTGCGTCCGGCTCGAGGAGCGGCTCGCGCTCGAGCGCCTGGCCGCCCGCCGCGTGACCCTCAAGCTCCGCTACGCCGACCAGGAGGTCGTGACCCGCACGCGGACGTCCGGCTCGCCACTGCGTCGAGCGGAAGAGATGCTCGAGGGCCTGCGCGCACTGCTCGACCGCACCCAGGCAGGGTCTCGCCCCGCGCGCTCGATCGGCGTGCTGCTGCAGAACCTCGGCCCCGTGGCGATCGAGGACCGTCAGATGTCGCTCTTTCCACCCACCGATCTCTCTCGCTGAACGGCCTCGGAGGCGATGCCCCGCCCGATCCGGAGTGCTCCGCCCCGGCGGCCCGGGCGCGCCCGTCGTGCGCTGGTGCTCGCGCGCGACACGTCCGTCGTCTCGCACCTCAAGCGTTGGCCCGGTCGCACCGAAGAAAAACTCCGGAAACGTTCCCCCGTGTCCGGCTCGCTGGCGAGTCGGGGAGGCTGCATGGCGGAGTCGATCCAGGCCGACCGGCGCAAGTACCACCGGATCGCGACCGACCACGTGTTGTCGTTCGCGCCCCTCGATGCCAACGACCGGCTTGGCGTGGGCAAGGACGTCTCGGCGGGCGGCATCCGGTTCGAAGCGGTGGGCTGCGAGATGGTGCTCGGCGATGTGATCCGGGTGACCTTCAACATCGAAGACCAGACCATCATCGCGGTCGGCAAGGTGGTGTGGGCCACCGAGGTCGACGCCTTCACGCTCGACGTCGGGCTCGAGTTCGTCGAGATCGACCCGAACGCGCTGCGGCTGCTCGAGGAGACCCTCGAGCTGCCCTGAGCGGCCCGGGACCGCGCGTTCCGCGCGTGGAGAGCCGCCCCGGTGGCTCGGATCCGGCACGGGGTCCCCCGAGGGGTTCCGTTGTTGACCGGTCCGCCGCCAGATGCCAGTGTCCCGGCCCATGGCGGATTTTCACCAGACCGGTGTGATCACGACGCTCCACCGGCTGGGACCGAGAGACGTCGAGCGCCTCGAACAAGAGCTCCTGCGTCACACCCAGAAGCGCCCCGTGGCGCTCGTGCTGCCGTGTCTCCACCGCGAGGTCCGGGGCCCGGCGCTCAAGGAGATCGCCGAGGTACTGCGCACGGTGCGCTACCTCGGTCAGATCGTGGTCAGCGTGTCGGGATGCCGCTTCCGCGAGCAGTTCGAGGAGGCCCGACAGGCCTTCGCTGACGTGATGACGGCCGACGGCGAGCCCGCGACCCTGCTGTGGAACGAGGGGCCCC
>CAYYUT010000138.1:0-8039 GCA_964474935.1 uncultured Spirochaetales bacterium | reverse complement strand
AGCGACGAGCTCGCCGGGGCCCGCTTCCTCGACACCCTGGACCTGCTCGCGGTGACCCATCCCGACGCGCCCGACCTCAGGCTCGAGAGCTTCACCCGTGCCCTGCTCTCGAGCGAAGAGCGGCATCGTGCCTTCGCCGATGCGCTCGACACGGCTCGCGTGATGGCCAGCGTGGCGCGCGGCGCCGAGAGGGGCGAGACGCGCTATCGGACCGCCCGGGCGGCCTTCGAGCAGTACGCGGTCGATTCTCCGTGGCTCGCCCTGCTCGCGAAGCCCGACTCCGCGACGGCCGAGGGTGAGATCCCCTCCTACGTCGAGATCGGCGAGAGCCGGGAAGAGCCCGTGGCCTTCGACGAGGAGTCGATCGTGGCGGCGCTCCGCGACGAGGCCCGGGGTCGGCGCCACTTCGCGGGCTACCGGGTGCGCGAGCCCCAGATCTCGCTCGTGCGCGAGTTCGTCCGCAATCTCGCCGACGGCGGGGTGCTGCTCCTCGAGGGCGGTACCGGCGTCGGCAAGTCGCTCGCCTATCTCGCGGCGGCGATCCCGTTCGTGCGGGAGCAGGGCGATTCGGAGCGCGGGCGTTCTCCGGTGGTGGTGTCGACGCGCACCAAGCTGCTCCAGGATCAGCTGGTCCAGAAGGACATCCCGGCGGCCGCGCGCTTCCTGGGCCACCCCGGGTTGCGGGCCCTCTCGATCAAGGGCCGCGCCAACTACGTGTGCGATCGACGCGTGGCGGTGGCGCTCTCGGAAGGGCTCGAGCCGAGCATCTTTGCCGAGGACCGGCTCGCCTACGCGGTCCTCGCGGCGTGTGCCCGGACCCGGCCCCACGGCGAGGTCGGTACGCTTCCGGCGGCTCTCCTGCGACGCTTCGGACCCCTGCGCGACCTGCTGAGACGCTCGGTCGCGGCGCGTCCCGAGCAGTGTTCGCGCGAGCAGTGCTCCCAGAATCCGACCTGTCCGTTCGGGCGCAAGCGCGCGGCCCTGAGCCGTGCCGATCTGGTCGTCGCCAACCACGACCTCCTGCTTCGCTGGCCGCCCGACTACCCCCGCTTCTCGCGCTGCATCGTCGACGAGGTGCACGAGCTCGCGGGCGTGGCCGACGAGGTGTACGCGCGCGACGTGCGTCCCGACGATCTGCTCGACCGTCTCGACGACGTGTTCGGCCGTCCGGGCGAACGCCGCGCCAGCAACGCGTTGCTCGGGGGCGCGAAGCGCCGGAAGCTCGCGAAGGACGCATCGGCCTGGCGGCGCGGTCTGCGCCAGGAGCTGATCGCCTTCGGCCGCTCGCTCGGGCCCCTCGCGAACGAGTTCGGCGAAGTCGACGTCCCGAGCGATCCCGGAGCGGATTTCGAGGCCGCGCGCGGCTGCGGTGAGGCCGCCGCTGGCCGCCTCGACGAGATCGCCCGCGAGATCGACCGGGCCGCCGACGCGTCCTCCGAGGACACCCGGACCTCACCGTCGCTCGAACGGGCGACGGGCGAGCTGCGACAGGCGGCGGTCGGCCTGCGCAAGGCCCTGGTGGACGGGGGCGACGATGCCGTGGCGAGCTTCCGGGGGATCCAGGCGCCTTTCGACCGTTGGCGACTCTCGCTGCACGAGGTCTCGCTCGAGTCGAGCTTTCACGACGGCTTCCTCGATCGGCTCGAGTCGTTCGCCGGCGTTTCGGCCTCGGTCTTCGTGGGGGGGAGTGCCTTCGCGGCCCTCGGCGAGCTCGGGGTCGAGGCGCGCACCCACGACCGCCTGACGCGGGTGGTGGAGCCGAGCCCGTTCCCATACGCCGATCACATGCGCGTCGCGGCGCTCGAGCCCGACGCGGGGCTGGTCGAGTCGACGGCCGAGGTGCTCGAGGCGCTGGCGCTCCGCCTCGGCGGTCGCACCCTGGGCCTGTTCACCAGCCTGGCCCGCATGCACGACGTCGCCGCGATCCTCGCGCCGCGCCTGCGACCGCACGGGATCGAGCTCCTCCTGCCCCGCCGCGCGAGCGACGACCCCCGCGCCCTCGTCGAGCGCTTTCGCCGGGATTCCAGCGTGCTGCTCGGTGCCCGCAAGTTCTGGCAGGGCCTCGACATCCCGGGAGATGCGCTCCAGGCGGTGGTGATCGAGAAGCTGCCCTTCGAGGTCCCCTCGGAGCTGCGTCGGCGTCGCGAGGCGCTCCTCCGCGAGCAAGGGGTCGACGTCTTCCGCCAGTACACGCTCGGGAAGATGCTCCTCAACCTGAAGCAGATGACCGGCCGTCTGATCCGCAGCGAGAGCGACCGCGGAATCGTGGTGATCGTCGAGGGTCGCACGCGCAAGCCCTACTTCCGGCGGCTGCACGAGGCCCTCCCGCCGGGCTGTCGGGTCGAGGCGGTGACCATGGATGACTTCGACCGGCTGCTCGCCGAGGTGGGGATCGATCGCACGCGGAGCGCCGCACGAGGAGGGCGGAATGGGTGATTTCTCGGGGCGACACATCGTGGTGACGGGCGCCGGCACCGGCATCGGGCGCGCGATCGCGAAGCGTCTGGCCGACGGGGGAGCGCGCCTGGCGTTGCTCGGACGACGCGAGGCGCTGCTCTCCGAGGTCGCGGCCGAGTGCGGAGGCGAGGCGATCGCCCTGCCGGCCGACGTTCGCGACGCGGCGGCGGTCGATGCGGCCTTCGCCACCGCCGCGGAGCGTTTCGGTCCGCTCCACGCGCTCGTCGCCAACGCCGGCCAGGGAGGCCCGAACCGCCCCGGACGCGACGATCGTTGGGACGAGATCGTGCGGACCAACCTCGACGGCAGCTACTTCTGCGTGCGCGCCTTCGAGCGCCACCTCGCGCCCGGACCGGAGCCCCGCCACGTCGTCCTGATCTCGTCCTGCCTCGCGCGCTTCGGGGTTCCCGGCTACACGGCCTACTGCGCGAGCAAGGCCGCGCTGCTCGGCATGGCGAAGGCGCTCGCGCTCGAATGGGCCGAGCAGGGGGTGCTCGTGAACTCGGTCTGTCCGGGCTGGGTGGACACCGAGATGGCGCGCCAGGGGATGCAGGCCCTCGCTGGCGAGACGGGCGTGAGCTTCGAGCAGGCCCGCGACGACGCGGTGGGGCTCGTTCCGATGGGCCGCATGAGCGAGCCCGACGAGATCGCCGGGACGGTCGCCTTCCTGATCGGGCCGGATGGCCGTTCCTACACCGGACAGGCGCTCGATCCGAACGGGGGCTCCTGGATGGGCTAGTCCGCGCCCGTCGGCGTCGGGATCTCGGCCGCGAGATCGAGCAGGAGGTCGATCGCCGGCCAGAGCTCGTCTTCGGGGATGTTCAGGGCGGGGAAGAGACGCAGCACCTTTCCGGCGGCCACGTTCACGATCACGCCGCGTCCGAGGCCCTCGTGCTGGACCGCGCTCGCGAGCTCGGGGCTCGCGAGCGCGCGGCCGAGCAGCAGCCCCCGGCCCCGCGCCTCGACGGCGCGCTCCGGATGCTTCGCGGAGAACTCTCGCAGCCGTGCGAGGAGCGCGTCGCCGATCCGCGCCGCGCGCGCGACCAGGCCTTCGTCGGCGATCACCCGCAACACGGTGTTGGCGGCTTCGCAGGCGAGCACGTTCCCGGCGTAGGTTCCGCCGTGGTCGCCCTTCACGACGGTGTCCGCCACGCCCTCGGTGCACAGGAACGCGGCCAGCGGCATCCCGCCTCCCAGCCCCTTTCCGAGCACCAGCACGTCGGGCACCACCCCGTCGTGCTCGAGCGCGAACATCCGGCCGGTCCGACCGACCCCGGTCTGGATCTCGTCGAGCACGAGCAGCGCCCCCGTCTCGTCGCAGCGTTTTCGGAGCCCGGCCAGATAGCCCGGGCTCGGCACGTTCACGCCGCCTTCGCCCTGGACCGGCTCGACGATCACCGCGGCGGTCTCCTGGTCGATGGCACGTGTGGCCGCCTCGAGGGCGTCGTAGGGCACGACCACGTTCTCGCGCAGCAGGGGGAGGTACGGGTCGCGGTACCTGGCCTGGCCGATCACCGAGAGCGCGCCGAGGCTGCGGCCGTGGAACGAGGAGCGGGTGGAGACGTACTTGCTCCGCCCCGTGGCACGGTGGGCGAGCTTGAGGGCGCCGTCGATCGCCTCGGTGCCGGCGCTCACGAAGAAGGCGCGGGTGATCTCAGCCGGGGTGAGCGCGACCAGGCGCTCGGCCAGCTCGAGCTGGGGCAGGGTGTAGAGGAAGTTCGTGGTCTGCACGAGCCGGCCCGCCTGGCGGCTCAGCGCCTCGACGAAGGCCGGGTGGGAGTGCCCGATCGAGGTCACTCCCCAGCCGGCCGTGAGGTCGACGTACTCTCGCCCCTCCACGTCCCACACCCGTGAGCCGCGTCCCTCCACCAGGGCGACCGGGATCCGGCTCACCACGGGCAGGAAATGGGCCGCCTCGCGGCGTCTCACCTCGTCGAAGTCCATCCCGCGCACTCTAGGCTAGGCTTCTCCCCGACGGGAGGCCCCATGTCCGACATCATTCTTCTCCAGGGAATCCAGGTGCCCGCCGCCCTCGGCGTGACGGCGGCCGCGCGGCGGATGCGCCGCCCGGTCTTGATCGATGTCGAGGTGTCGCGCGATCTCACGAGCGCCGGCGCCAGCGACAACATCCGCCACACCATCCACTACAAGCGGATCTTCGAGATCGTGGAGGACGTCGCGGGAAGCCACGAGCACAAGCTCGTCGAGGCCCTGGGGGAACGCATCGCCCAGGCCATCCTCGAGAAGTTCGGGGTCGAATCCGTCACCGTGAGCGTCCGCAAGCCGAGCCCGATCGCTGGGGTGCTCGACTACGCAGGTATCCGGGTCACCCGGTGTCGCTCCGATCTCGGCGCGTGACGGCGTCCGTAAAAGAACGCAACCATAGTGTGGAATGATTGAAGCCGCGCCCGGTCGCCGATAACCTTTGTGTTGGGTGCGCCCCGCCCGAACCCCGAAGCCCCTGAGATCGAAGGATTTTGATGGCCTCCCCGAACCCCGAAAAAGACGCAACCACACTCAAGAATTCAGACATCGCACAGATGTCCAAGGTCGAGCGCCTCAAGGCCGAGAGCGAGGGGCTGTTCCACGTCAGCGATCCGAAGAAGCCCCGCACCTTCCGCGACGAGGTCGACGCCCTCTCCCGCGGCGACGAGCCGACCCTGTCGAACAACGCCAAGGAGCTGTCGAAGTTCTCGGGGATCTACAAACAGTGGGGCCGCGACGAGCGGGGCGGTCGTACCAACACGTTCTTCTTCATGGCGCGCATCAAGTGCCCCGCCGGCGGCGAGCTCTCGCCCGCCCAGTGGCAGGCCCTCGACACGGCGGCCGACCAGTTCGCCGACGGCACGATCCGGCTCACGTCCCGCCAGGCCATCCAGTACCACCACATCGATGGGACCCGGTTGGCAGGTCTGATGCGCCACCTGAACCGCGAGTACCGGGAGGGTGGGACGCTCGGAGCCTGCGGCGACGTGAACCGCAACGTGATGTGCTCGCCCATCGACGGGCTCGACCCCGAGGACGACTCGCGCACCGTGGCGCTCGCCGAGGAGATCGCGGAGGCCCTCGCCCCCCGCACGAGCTCCTACTTCCAGATCTGGCTCTCCGACGAGGACGGTCACAAGCTCGCGCCGGTCAACTCGGAAGAGCCCCTCTACGGGCGTCAGTACCTGCCGCGCAAGTTCAAGATCGGGATCGGACACCCCGACGACAACTCGGTCGATCTCCTGACCCAGGACATCGGCTATCTGCCCGTCCGCACGAACGGTCGCTCGGACGGCAGCCTCTTCGACCTCTACAGCGGGGGTGGCCTCGGGCTCACCCACAACAATCCGAAGACCGCCGCCCACCTCGGCCCCTACCTCGGGCGGATTCCGCGCGAGCAGGTGGTCGAGTCCGCACGCGCGATCGCGATCCTCCAGAAGGAGAACGGTGAGCGAAAGGATCGCAAGCAGGCGCGCTGGAAGTACACGATCCGCCGGCTCGGGATCGACGCCGTGAAGCGCGAGCTCCGCGAGCGCTTCGGGCTCGACCTGCAGGACGCCGAACCGCAGCCCGTTCCGCCGATGCGCCTGCATCTCGGCTGGCACGCCGGGCGCGACGGCACGGCCTACTGCGGCATCTCGATCGAGAACGGGCGCCTGGCCGGGGCCCGGCGCCAGGCGGTACGCGAGGCCGTCGAGACGCTCGGGCTCGGCGTGCGCTTGACGCCCCAGCACGACCTCCTGCTCTGTGGCGTTCGCGACCGCGCCGCGGTCGAGGCCATCTTCGCGCGCCACGGGGAATCGATCGACCCGGAGTCGGTCTCGATGGTGCGCCGCAACGCCATGGCCTGTCCCGCGAAGCCGACCTGCGGACTCGCCATGACCGAGGCGGAGCGCCTGCTCCCGGAGTACATCGACGCGATCGAGCAGGCCGGCTTCGGCGATGTCGACGCCGTGATCCGCATGACGGGCTGCCCGAACAACTGCGCTCGGCCACCGTCGGCCGAGATCGGGATCTATGGCTACGGCAAGAACGATCACGTGATCCTGATCGGCGGGTCCCGCGAAGGAACCCGCATCGCCCGGCCGCTCTACTCGCGCCTGTCCGGCGAGAAGATGGTGCCCGCCCTCGTGGGTCTCTTCCGGGTGCTGCGGGAGAAGAACACCGAGGGTCTTCCCGTCGGAGACTTCCTCGATCGGAGCGATCCCGACACGCTGAAGGGCTGGATCGGGGTGGAGGACCATGCCGCATAGCCCGTTGCCGCTGGGACCGGCCGAAGTCGACCGCCTCGTGGCCGAGGCGGTCGATTGCAATCGGCTCGAGCCCGAGGTCGCCCGCCGGCTCGCGTCCGCCGTCGGCGACCCGCACGCGCTGGCGGTGCTGTGCGAGGCGGCGTTCGATCAGAAGCAGCGTGGCAAGGGCGACGCAATCAGCTTCTCGCGCAACATCTTCATCCCCCTCACCAATCTGTGTCGCGACCGCTGCACCTACTGCACCTTCGCCAAGCTGCCGGACTCGGCCGAAGCCCATACGATGACGCTCGACGAGGTCGCCGAGGTGGTGCGTGGCGGTGTGGCGACGGGCTGCATCGAGGCGCTCTTCTGCCTCGGCGACAAGCCCGAGGTGGCCTACCGCTCGCACCGCGAGTGGCTCGCCGATCGGGGCTTCGCGAGCACGGCCGAGTATCTGGTCGAGGCTTGTCGCGTGGCCTTCGGGGGCGGGATGCTCCCCCACACGAATGCGGGAATCCTCTCGGCCCGCGAGATGGAGGCACTCCGGCCCTGGAACGCCTCGCTCGGGCTGATGCTCGAGACCACCAGCCCGCGTTTGCGCGAGCGCGGGATGCCCCACTTCCATGCGCCCGACAAGGACCCGGCGGTGCGCCTGCGGATGCACGAGGAGGCCGGCGAGCTCGGGATCCCCTTCACCTCGGGGATCCTGGTCGGCATCGGCGAGACGCCTGAAGAGCGCGCCGATACCCTGCTCGCGATCCGCGATCTCGACGACCGCCACGGCCACATCCAGGAGACGATCGTCCAACCCTTCCACCCGAAGCCCGGCACGCCCATGCGCGCGGCGTCGGGCCTCGGGGACGACGAGCTGGTCGGAACGGTGGCCCTGGCCCGTCTGGTCCTCGGACGCGCACACAATCTGCAGGCGCCTCCGAATCTGGCTCCCGAGATGCTCGAGCGCCTGATCGGGGCCGGTGTCAACGACTGGGGCGGGGTGTCTCCCGTGACCGTCGATTTCATCAATCCGGAGGCGCCCTGGCCGACGCTCCAGGTCCTGCGCGAGCGGACCGAGGCCGCCGGCGCCCGCCTGCTCGAGCGGCTTCCCGTGTATCCTCGGGACGTCGTCGGCCGGCCCGATCGCCTCGACCCGCAGGTGCGTGCGGCCGTCGAGCGCCTGGCCGACGCCGACGGCTACGCCCGGCCGCCCGAGCGGCGCGGGGCACGCGCCGGGGAGGCTGCCTGATGCTGGAACGACTGCTCTCTCGCGTCACGCCCGCCGTCGCCCGGACCCTCGACGCCGCGCTCGACGGACGGACGCGCGACCGGTCCGACGCGGCCCTCCTTCTGCGGACCGAAGGGGCCGAC
>CAYYUT010000137.1:0-8044 GCA_964474935.1 uncultured Spirochaetales bacterium | reverse complement strand
AGAGCGCGCCGAATCGGTCGACCACCAGGGGCGGCGTCGGCGGCAGACCCGGCTCGGGGGCCCGCGATTCGAGATGGCCATCGAGCGTCACGAAGAGCTCGTCGCCCGGGCGTCGCCGCGCCTTCAGGTAGGTGCGTTCGAGGGGCCGATGGCCCGCGTCGATTACCACCGGCACCGTCTCTCCGGTGTCGCAGTCGGTGAACACGGCCGCGTCGGCCAGATAGCGGTACATGCCCCGGAAGGGGCGCGCCTGGCCGCCTGGAAGCGCCAGCGGCGCCGGTGGAGAGGGCTGGCTCCCGCAGGCGAGCAGGGCCACCGCGAGCAGGGGCCAGCATCGGGTGCCACGGATCCGTGTGGCCCGATGGCGAGCGCCGATGGGCCCCACGGCGGGGCGTGCGAGCGCGGAGAGGCGGTGCATCGCTCGACAGGGTGCCTGATCTTCCAACGGGCGGCCGACGCCGGGGCGATCCGGCTCGCCGAGCCAGCCGGCGCCTGGCGCGGGCGTGGCGGGATGTCGCGCAGGGCCGCCGACCCCGCCGACCCCGCCGACCCCGCCGACACGCCACCAGAGCGGGAGGGTCCCGACCCGCGCGCTGCGGCTCGGGTTATGATGGTCCGGGCGCCAGACGGCGCGAGAGGAGGCGGAGCGTGGCGGGCCGAGCGATCCCGTTCAACAAGGCGGCCCTGGTGGGCCCCGAGCTCCGATACATCGCCGAGGCGGTCGAGCGCGGTCACATCTCGGCGGACGGCCGGTTCACCGACCGCTGCACCCGTGCGCTCGAGGAGTGCCTCGGGACCGAGTCGGTGCTGCTCACGACCTCGTGCACCGATGCCCTCGAGATGGCCGGCCTGCTGCTCGATCTGGCCCCGGGCGACGAGGTCATCGTTCCGTCCTTCTCGTTCGTGACCACGGCGGGCGCCTTCGCGATGCAGGGCGCGCGGCCGGTGTTCGCCGACATCCGTCCCGACACCCTCAATCTCGACGAGTCGCGGGTCGCGGAGCAGATCGGCCCCCGGACCCGAGCGATCGTCGTCGTGCACTACGCGGGCGTCGGTTGCGAAATGGACGCGATCCTCGCGCTGGCGCGGCGCCATGGCCTGGCCGTGATCGAGGACAACGCACACGGGCTCTTCGGGCGCTACCGAGATCGTCCCCTCGGGTCGATGGGCGCCTGCGCGACCCTGAGCTTCCACGAGACCAAGAACGTGGTCTGCGGCGAGGGGGGTGCGATCGCGGTGAACGAGCCCGGCTGGCGGAAGCGGGCCGAGGTGATTCGACAGAAGGGCACCAACCGCATGGCCTTCTTCCGGGGCGAGGTCGACAAGTACAGCTGGGTCGACCTCGGCTCGAGCTACGCACCCTCCGAGATCCTGGCCGCGTTCCTCTGGGCCCAGCTCGAGCAGGCCGAGCGCATCCAGGCGGCACGCGCCCGCATCTGGAATCGCTACCACGAGGGGCTCGCCGACTGGGCCCGCGCGCAGGGTGTGGAGCGGCCGAACGTGCCGGCGCACTGCGACCCGGCCTACCATCTCTATCATCTCGTGATGCCGTCGCACCAGGCGCGCTCGAGGCTGATCGAGCACCTGAAGGCCTGCGGCATCCTCGCGGTCTTCCACTATCTGCCGCTGCACCGCTCCGACATGGCCCGGCGTCTCGGGAGCGAGACGGACGCGTGTCCGGTGAGCGAGACGGTGAGCGAACGGCTCGTCCGGCTGCCCTTCTACACGGACCTGGCGTCGGACGATCAGGACTCCGTGATCGAGGCGGTTCGCGCCTTCCCGGTGGATGCGTCTGACTGATCTCCGCCGGCGCGGACGTGCGGCGCACCCGGCGCCTTCGACCCCCTAGGCCCGGCGCAAGAGCCGACGCGCGACGAGCGCAACGGGGAGCGCGACCAGGGCGGCCGCGGCGCCTCGCGCGCAACCCGCCGGCGCACCGAGGGCACCCGTGGCGTCGAGACCGGTCGCCACCGGCGGAATGCTCCCCCCGGCCGCGAGCACGTAGTCGGCGAAGCTCGTGTCGAAGCTCCAGTGGCTGTCGCGGGAGCCGTCGCCGTACAGCCCTTCGAGCAGGGTGGTCCGGCCCTCCTCGTTGGTGAGGTCCTCGAGCAGCATCTCGGTGGCGTCCGGGTCGACCCCGATCAGGGGAAGGAAGTCGCGGAACTGGTCGAAGCCGTCGATCACGGCGGTCACCGAGGCCTCGAGCGCGTCGCACTCCGGGTCCTCGGTGCAGTTGGGACGAAACTGGTCGATCACGGGCGAGAAGGTCTCGATCGCCACCTCCACCGCCCCGGTGGTCTCGTCGAGGTCGAAGCGGATCAGACGGAGCCAGCCGTTGCCGCCGAGCGGGGAGAAGCTCTGGAAGTCGGCGAGGATCTCGTGCACGTCCAGCCCCGCCACGTTCTGGCTCACCTGATTGAACTCGGCATCGACGTGTCCGCACTGGATCATGAAGAGGTTCCCGTACTGCGAGAGCTCGTCGAAGACGTCGTCGGCCGGGACGGCGGTCTCGTAGAAGAGTCCCTGGTTCCCGAGCAGATAGGTCAGGAAGTTGAATCGCCCACCCGTGATGAGCGGATTGTTGAGGGGCGGGGGGAGAT
The DNA here is from genome assembly GCA_964474935.1 of uncultured Spirochaetales bacterium. Lineage (GTDB taxonomy): Bacteria > Myxococcota_A > UBA9160 > UBA9160 > JAFDDA01 > CAYYUT01. The sequence goes on along the minus strand of CAYYUT010000137.1, from coordinate 5,444 downwards.
CGGCAAAGAGACGATAGTCGTACATGTAGCGGTGGGTGGTGACGAAGATCACGTGGTCGGGATGGGCCTCGACCACCTGCCTGGCCCAGGCCACCTCGGGCTCGCGCGGGTCCACTTCGAGGTGGAGGAAGAGCAGGGGCCAGCCGCCGGGCGAGATGGTCTGGAAGCTCGACAGGCCAGTCGGTGATGCGCCCCCGTACCAGCTGCGGTCCGAGTAGAATTCCGGGCCGAAGTAGTGCAGGAAGTGCGAGCCGGTGCAGTCGATGTCCTCGAAGTCGGGGTCGGCGGGGATGCACCCGTTGTCGACGGTCGTGAGGTCGTAGCCGAACTGGTTGTCGTGGTTCCCCATCGCGACGCCATAGGGCAGATCGATCGGATCGAGCAGGCTCATCGCGCGCTTCGCGACCTGCCACTGCTCTACCCTCGGACCGTTGTTCACGACGTCGCCGAGATGGGTCACGAACACGATGTTCTCGGCCTCGCGGTTGGCCACGATCCACTCGATCTGGGCGAAGAAGACCTCGGGGAAGCGGCTCGCGTAGTTCTGGGTGTCGGGCAGCGCGACTACGGTGAACTCGACGGCGCGCACGGGAGCGGCCGAGAGCGCCACGAGAGCGGCCACCACGGCGAGGGCGGGAGCACGGAGCATCGGACGACCTCCTCGGGTTCAGCCGTGGCGACGGCGCAAGCGGCTGGCGAGCAGCCAGGGCAGCACGAGCGCGAGCTCCGGACCGGCCCCGCAGGCCGTGCGGACGGCGAGGGCGCCCGTCGCGGTCGGAGGCAGCGTTCCTCCGGCGGCGAGCACGTAGTCGGCGAAGTTCGTCTCGAAGGTCCAGTGGCTGTCGCGCCGACCATCGGCGTAGAGGCCTTCCAGGAGCTGCGAGTGCCCCGGCTCGCTCGTGAGCTCGGTCACCAGCGTCTCGATCGCGTCGGCATCCAGACCGAGCTGGGTCAGCAGGGGGCGGAACTGGTCGAAGCCCTCCAGGATCGCGGTGATCGAGCCTTCCAGGGCCTCGCAGTCGGGATCCTCGCGGCAGTTCGTGCGGAAGCGATCGACGAAGGGGGAGTAGGTTTCTACCGCGACCTGGGCCTCGCCCGTGGTCTCGTCGAGGTCGAAGCGGATCAGCCGCAGCCAGCCGTTCCCGCCGAAGGGCGAGAAGCTCTGGAAGTCGGCGAGCACCTCGTGGACCGGGAGGTCGGAGGCATTGCGACTCGTCTGGTTGAACTCGGCATCGACGTGTCCACACTGGAACATGAAGATGTTGCCGAACTGGCTGAGCTCGTCGTAGAGCGCGTCGGCCGTCATGGCATTGTCGTAGTAGAGCGCCTGGCTTCCGATCAGATGGACCAACGTATTGAAGCGCCCACCCGTGATGAAGGGGGCGTTGAGGGGCGCCGGGAGATCGTCGAAGAGGCGGTAGTCGTACATGTAGCGGTGGGTGGTGACGAAGACGACGTGGTCTGGGTGGGAAGCGATCACCTGCTTGCCCCACGCGACCTCGGGCGCCCTCGGGTCGACTTCGAGGTGGAGGAAGAGCAGGGGCCAGCCCCCGACCTCGATGGTCTGATAGCTCGACAGGCCGGAGGCCGACGCCCCGCCGTACCAGGGCTTGCCGTCGAAATGGTCCGGACTGAAGTAGTGCAGATAGTGGGGCGCGTTGCAGGCCGTATCGACCTCGGGGATGCAGCCGGGGGGCCGCGATCGGTCGTGGTTCCCCATGGCCACCCCGTAGGGCACCCCGGCCCGATCGACGATGTCCATCGCCGCCTTCGCGACGGCCCATTCTTCCACCCGGTCGCCGTTGTCGACGACGTCGCCGAGATGGGTCACGAACACGATGTTCTCGCGCTCGAGGTTGTCGGCGATCCACTGGGCCTGGCTGAAGAAGACCTCGGGGAACTTCTCGGCGTAGTTCTGGGTGTCGGGCAGCGCGACGACCGTGAACTGGGTCCGGGAGGACGCCGGGCTGGCGACCGAGACGAGGCTGGCGATCAGGGCGAGGCCGAGGGCCCGGAGACCCGCGCCCGGGCCAGGCCACCTCGGGGACCGGGCGTCCCCGTCGTCGGGGGCACCCCCTCTGTTCCCGGTCGTTGCGCCACCCGCTCCGATCCCGGCATCCGATCCGATCCCGGCATCCGATTCGATCCCGCCACCTGCGCGATCCGCTTCGGATCGCCGCGTGGTCCCCGGCCGCTCCACCATCACCGCGCTCCCGCTGTCGAACCCCGACCGTTCTAGCAGAGTTCGAGCGTCCCGGGGCCCACGTTCCGGTGACGATGGCGGGAGGGGCACGGCCTCCGGGCTCAGTGACCGAGCGACTCCTCGTCGGACCCGGCGCCGCCCTCGATGATCTCGGGCTGCCAGGGCCGCTGGACTCCGGCCGTCTGACAGAGCTCGTCGAAGCTGTGGTCGATGTGTCCGACGAAGTCGTGGAGATCCGGAATCTGATCCCAGTCGGCCATCAGCCCCCAGTGAAGCCGACCGGCGTAGCTGAAGAGGGCCACCCCGAGGGATTGCTGGTTCAGGAGGTTCAGCATCGGGTAGCTCTCGAGCATGCGGGCTCCGAGCAGATAGAGCGGAATCTGGGGGCCGGGTACGTTCGTCACCACCAGGTTACCCGCCCGCATCCGGTAGGCCACGCGGGTCGCGATCGACACCAGGTTCAGGACCGTCCATTCGCTCACAGCGGCGAGCACCTCGGCACCCATCGCCTGCTTCGACTCCTTGAGCCGGGCGGTGACGTCGCGGATGGCCGCGAGCCGGCGGCGCGGATCGCGCTCGCCCACCGGGAGAGGCACGGCCCAGAGCGAGATGCGGTTGCCGGTGGTGCCGCGTTCCCGCGAGGTCCGCATGCTCACGGGCACCATCGCGCGCACGTCGAGACCGCTCTGGTGGGGTGCGGTGACGCCACGCTGCTCGAGGAAATGCGAGAGCGCGCCGGTGACCGTGCACAGCACGACGTCGTTCACCGTTCCGCCGAGCTTGTCCTTCACCTCCTTCAGGGTCGCGAGGTCGAAGCTCATCCAGTCGAAGCGTCGGTGCGGTCCCACCGGGCGGTTGATCGGGGTCTCCGAGGAGGATCGGGCGCCCGCCGAGAGCGTCTCGGACAGCGCTTCGAGCCGCTCGTCGAGCTGGTGGAGGGTGCGCGAGGGTCGCAGCAACGATCGGCGGACTGCGTCGGCGGCCCGCAGGGGCGTGCCCAGGCTGCGCCAGAGCGCGTCGCGCGCGAGCTCGAAGCCACTCGGAGCGGGGTTGGCGAGCCAGTGTTCCTGAACGTCGAGATCGGCGTCCGGGCTCGGCGCGAGCAGCGAGGTGAACAGATCGACCCCGGCGATGCCGTCGATCATGCAATGGTGGGTCTTGGTGACGAGTGCGAAGCGCTGGTCCTCGAGACCCTCGATCACCCAGATCTCCCAGAGCGGCTTCCCGCGGTCGAGCTGCTGCGACATGATCCGTCCAGCGATCCGCTTGAGCTGTCGCTCGTCGCCCGGAGACGGCAGCGCCGTGTGGCGCACGTGGTAGTGGATGTTGAAGCGGGCATCGTCGACCCAGACCGGATGACCTTCGACCGGGGTCCAGGCGAGCTTCTGGCGATAGCGCGGGATCCGGTGCAGGCGGCCGGCCACGAATTGGCGGATGCGATCGGCGTCGACCCCGCCATGTTCGTTCAGGAGCGGCCCGCCCTCGAAGATGAGCGTGGCGCCCACGTGCTGGTGGTGACAGCCGTCTTCGAGATCGAGGAAGGTGCGATCGAGCGGCGAGAGGCGTTCGTAGCGCGCCATACGGGCTTCCTCCGGGGTGGGGCAGTGGGCCTGGGGCCGACCCGAGTGTGACGACATCGCGAGCGGCTGACAACGCGTGTGGCCCGGCTTGCCCAGGCGCCGGGTGATCGCCACTCTTCGGCGGTGCTCGAACCCGCGGCGTGGCATCGCCCGACGCTCCTCCTCCTGCTCGGACTCCGGGTCTTCGCCCTCCCGCTCGTGGCGGGGTGCGGAGAGACGGCCCACGAGCCCGAGCGGTCCGCCGCCTCGACGAGCGAGCGCGAGCAAGTTCTCGGTCCCTTCCTCGCGCAACACTGGCAGCTGCCGGTTCCGCGGCAGGGCGAGCCCCCCGCCGACTACTCGCCTGCCGAGGCGTCGCTCTCGCCCGCTGCCTGCAGGGCCTGTCATCCCAGGCAGTGGTCGGAGTGGCAGACTTCGCTCCATGCGGGCGCCTTCTCGCCGGGCCTCGCGGGCCAGCTCATCGAAGGAACGCTCGCGAGCCCCGATCAGGTGCGCGCCTGTCAGGTCTGTCACGCACCGCTCGAAGAGCAGCAGCCGGCCGGGCCGGATCTCGCGGCCTCGCCCGTGTTCGACCCCGCGCTGCGGAGCCAGGGCATCGTGTGCGCGTCGTGCCACGTCCGTGCCCATCGGCGCTACGGACCGCCCCGGCGCGACGGCGTGGCGCCCCCCGAGTCGCCGGCCCCGCACGGCGGCTTCGAGGCGCGCGCCGAATTCGAGGAGGCGCGCTTCTGTGCCTCCTGCCATCAGTTCTTCGACGACACGGGAGTCGCCGGCAAGCCGATCGAGAACACCTTCCGCGAGTGGGAGGCGAGTCCGCACGGCATGGCGGGTCGGACCTGTCAGGGATGTCACATGCCCGATCGCGCACACACCTGGCAGGGCATCCACGATCCGGAGTTCGTCCGCGACGCGGTCGGCATCGCTCTCGACCTCGCCTCCGGCGCGCCCGGTCGGGTGCGCGCGACCCTCCGCCTGACCAGCGAGCAGATCGGCCACCGGTTTCCGAGCTACGTGACCCCGCGCGTCCGGCTCGAGATCTGGCAGATCGGAGAGGCCGGTGGTCCGATCGCGGGGACCGAACGCGAGCACGTGCTCGGCCGCGAGATCGACTTCGGCACGGATCCCTGGAGCGAACGCTTCGACACCCGTCTCGCACCGGGAGACACCGCACGCCTCGCCTACGACGAGCCTCGCGCCGAGGGGGCGCAGGCACTGGTCGGACGGGTGCGGGTCGATCCGGCCTTTCACTATCGGGGTGTCTATCGGGCCCTGCTCGGGACGCTGCGCGACGAGGCGGCCCGGGCGCTGATCGAGGAGGCCCTCTCGCGCGCCGACGAGGTCCGTTACGTGCTGTTCGAACGGCGCCTGGCGCTGGGGTCGCCCTCCTCGGCGGTGTCTCGCGCAGACCGCGCGGAGCGGTCGCCGGGAGGCTCGGGGGGCCCGGGCGGCTGAAGCGCCGTGGCGCGGGCGCGTGTCTCAGTCGCCGGCCGATTCGCGCTCGAGCGCCCGGCCCTGCTCGGCGAGAGCCCGTTGCTCGCGCACTCCCTGGATGCCGTAGTAGACGGTTCCGAGCAGACAGACGGCGAGGCCCCCGAGGTTGAACCACGGGTGCTCCGCCATCACCTCGGGATCGAAGAGCACGTCGTACCCGAACCAGAGTG